>NZ_JBEORS010000005.1:85613-367863 GCF_040302405.1 Streptomyces sp. NPDC126503 | reverse complement strand
CGGATGTGGAAGCCCAGTAATGGGTGGAGCTGACCGGTACTAATAGGCCGAGGGCTTGTCCTCAGTTGCTCGCGTCCACTGTGTTAGTTCTGAAGTAACGAACACGCCCCCTCTTGGTCGGGGCGCGGCGGTTCAACTTCATAGTGTTTCGGTGGTCATAGCGTTAGGGAAACGCCCGGTTACATTCCGAACCCGGAAGCTAAGCCTTTCAGCGCCGATGGTACTGCAGGGGGGACCCTGTGGGAGAGTAGGACGCCGCCGAACAACCCGCCCTTTTAGCTCAGTCGGTAGAGCGTCTCCATGGTAAGGAGAAGGTCAACGGTTCGATTCCGTTAAAGGGCTCAGAGAAAAGGCCCCCGCCATTCGGCGGGGGCTTTTTTGCGTTCCCGGGCGGCCACGGGAGACCAAGGCCGACCGTCCCCGCACGGGCGGGGCGGCCGGCCGGTGGTGTCCGTCAGCGGTCGTCCGGCTCGCGCAGGCGCATCGCCAGGATCGCCATGTCGTCGGAGGCGGGGGCCTGGGCGAAGCGCTCCACCGCGCGCAGGATGCGGGCCGAGACCGCGCCGGCCGTGAGGCCCGTGCACGTCTTCAGGACCTCGGCCAGGCCGTCGTCGCCCAGCATGCGGGTGCCCTCACGGCGTTCCGTCACACCGTCCGTCACGCACAGCAGGACGTCACCCGGCTCGAGCGTCACCGTCTCCTCGTACAGCTCCAGGTCGTCCATGACGCCCAGCAGCGGTTGCGGCTCCGCCGCGGGGGAGACCGTGCCGTCGGGGCGGAGGCGCAGCGGCAGGGGGTGGCCGGCGCAGACGACCTTCAGGACCGCGGAGCCGTCCTCCTGCGGGTGCATCTCGCCGTACAGCAGCGTCAGGAAGCGGCTGCGGGCCCCCTCGTCGAGGATCGCGGCGTTCAGGCGCTCCAGGACGGCCGGTCCGCCGAAGCCCTCACGGGCCAGGAGCCGCAGCGCGTGGCGGGCCAGTCCCGTCACCGCAGCCGCCTCCGGGCCCGTACCGCACACGTCACCGATGGCGAAGCCGTAGGCGTCGTCGCTGATCGGGAAGACGTCGTAGAAATCGCCGCCGACCTCGTTGCCCTCGCCGGCCGCCCGGTAGATGACGTCGACCTCGACGCCCGGGATCTGCGGCAGATCCGGCGGCAGGAGGCTGCGCTGGAGGGACTGGCTGATCGCCACGCGCTCCGAATAGAGACGGGCGTTGTCCAGGGCCAGGGCGGCCCGGCGGGACAGGTCCTCGGCCAGCTCCAGGATCTCCTGGCGGAAGTGGTCCTCCGCCGGGCGGCCCAGGATCAGCTGGCCGATGACGCGGTTGCGGGCCACCAGCGGCAGCACGACCGTCTCCCCGGCCACGGCGCCCGCCGTGGCCAGGGTCGTGTCGATGCCGGAGGAGAGCGGGCTGCCCAGCTGCTCCAGCTCACGGACCGAGGCCCGGACCGCCGCGCGCTGCGCCGCCTCCCCCGGAGCCGACCAGACGCGGGCGCCCGGGGCCGGCACCGGATCCGGCGGGGCGATCGAGGACAGCAGGGCCTTCAGACCGTCGATGCGGTCCTCGTCCTCATGGAGCACGTACGACAGATACGGTTCCGAGGACTGGTCGGCGATCGTGTAGACCGCGCACCAGGTGGCCAGCGTCGGGACCGTCATCTGGGCCATCAGCGCCAGGGTCTGGTCCCGGTCCAGGGTGCCCGCCAGCAGGTCGGAGGCCTCCACCAGGAAGCTGAGGGAACCACGGCGCAGGCGCTCCAGCTCGCCCAGGCGGGCGGACTCCACGGCCAGCGCGATCCGGTCCGCCGCGAACTGCAGGCGCAGGGCCTCCTCGTTCGAGTAGCGGTTCGCGGTCTCCGCGGCCACGCCCAGGGAGCCGGTGAGCCGGCCCTCGACCTTCAGCGGGACCGTGACGACCGACCGCATGCCGGTGCCCTCCAGGAGCGGTACGGCGCCGGGCACCGCCGCCAGGTCCTCGTGGACCGCGGGCATGCGGGCGGAGCCGTACCGGCTCGCGCCGGTCTCCACCGGGACGCGGGCGAAGCGCTGGCGGGCGGCGGGCAGACCGGTGGTCGCCCGTACCTCCAGCTCCGTCTCGTCGTCGGTGGCGAGCAGCAGGAAGGCCGCGTCGCCGTCGAGCATGTCCCGGGCACGCTCGACCGTGCGCTGGAGGAGACCGTCGAGGTCGTCGGGGGCCGGGGAGCCGATGAACAGTTCGAAGGGGTCCGAGGAGCGGTTGTCCGGGCCCGCGTCGGCGCCCGCCGGGCGCTGCGGGGTCTGCAGGACGGCCCGCTCGTGCTCCCGTACCAGCAGACAGACCGTGGACGGCTCGCCCTCCGCGTCGCGGACGCGCAGGTGGGCCGCGTACACGGGCACCACACGGCCGTCGGAGCAGCGGATGCCGTAGCTGCCCTCCCAGCGGGAGAAGCGCAGCGCCTCCGCGAGGCCCGTGCCGATGCCGGGGGTGTGGGGCCAGGCGGCGAGGTCGCCGAGCGGTTTGCCGCTGACCTGGTCCGCCGCGTAGCCGAAGAGGTCCTCGGCGTCCTCGTTCCAGCCCGTGATCGCGCCGGCGCGGTCGATCTGGACGACGGCGACGCGGACGCGGCTGTCGGTGACGGGCAGGACGGTGTCCGGCAGCACGGGGCCGGCGGAGCGGGTGCCCACCGGGCGCTGCGGCAGGTCCAGGTGGAACCAGACGTGTTTGCGGGTGGGGGAGTAGTCGACACCCCAGCGGGCGGCGATCGCGGCGCACAGGAGGAGGCCGCGGCCGTTCTCGCGGTCCGGGCTGCCCGGCGAGCGCCCGCCCTGGACGGGAACCTCGCGCTCGGGGTAGCGGTCGGCGACCTCGACGCGGATGCTGTCCTCGGACCGCAGGCAGAGGACCTCGGCGGCGGTGCCGGCGTGGACCACCGCGTTCGTCACGAGTTCGCTGGTGAGGACGACGGCGTCGTCGACGAGTTCGGGGTGGCCCCAGCCCTGGAGGGTGTCCCGGACGAAGGCCCGGGCGGCCGCCACGGACCGCCCCACGGGCTCGAATGTGGCAGTCGCCCGCGCGGTGATCACAGCACTCCTCGTACGCGTCTCGACGCCCGGCTCTGCCATGCTCGGTCTGCCCCTCCCGCTGCCCGGTGGTCGTACGCGCACCACACCGCCCCCGCCGGGCGGACCGGGGCGGTTGGACAGCCGGAAGCCAGGTTACTTACCTTCGCTGTCCGGGCGGATGCCGGTCATGGCAGTTTCCGTCCCCTGGGGGCGGGGACGCTGTGCGAAGCTGCCGAACTGTTATCGCCTGGTTCGGTCGCGGTGAAACACTGGGCAGGTTACCGCTGCGAGGCGGAACGGTACGGGCGACCCCTTTCGGGAGGGACACGGTGGACTCTGGCACGGCGGCGCGTCGAGGCGGCGGCAGCGGCGGCACGCGCGCGAGAGGCGCACGTTCCCGCGGGGGGACGGTGCAGGTGGACGAGGCGGCGCTGGAGCGGTTGCTCGGCGCCCTGGTGTCCATGCGCGACGGGAACCTGCGCAGGCGCCTCACGGTCTCCGGCGACGGGATCATGGCGGAGATCTCCGCCGTGTTCAACGAGGTCGCCGACCGGCAGATGCACGTGACGGGCGAGCTGTCGCGGGTCCGCCGGGTGGTGGGCCGCGAGGGCAAGCTGTCGGAGCGGCTGGAGGCCGGGGCCACCGAGGGCGCGTGGGCGGCGGCGATCGAGGCCGCGAACGCGCTCGTGGACGATCTGGCGCGGCCGGTGTCCGAGGTCGGCCGGGTCCTGTCGGCGGTGGCCGAGGGTGATCTGGAACAGCGCATGGACCTGCGCTGGGAGGGCTCCGACGGGGCGGCGAGGCCGCTGCGCGGGGAGTTCCTCAAGGTCGCACGGACCGTGAACAACCTCGTGGACCAGCTGTCGCTGTTCGCCTCCGAGGTGACCCGCGTCGCCGTGGAGGTCGGCACCGAGGGCATCCTCGGCGGTCAGGCGCAGGTGCGCGGGGTCTCCGGGTCGTGGAAGGACCTCACGGACTCGGTCAACACCATGGCGTACCGGCTGACGGCCCAGGTGCGCGACATCGCGCTGGTCACGACGGCGGTGGCCAACGGCGACCTCTCGCAGAAGGTCACGGCGAACGTGGCCGGCGAGATGCTGGAGCTGAAGAACACCGTCAACACGATGGTGGACCAGCTGTCGTCGTTCTCCTCCGAGGTGACCCGGGTCGCGCGTGAGGTCGGTACGGAGGGCGAGCTCGGCGGACAGGCCGAGGTGGCCGGGGTCGCCGGCGTGTGGAAGGACCTCACCGATTCCGTCAACACGATGGCGGGGAATCTCACCAATCAGGTGAGGGGCATCGCCGAGGTGACGACGGCGGTCGCCAACGGTGACCTGTCGCAGAAGGTGACCGTGAGCGCGCGCGGTGAGATCGCGCAGCTCGCCGACACGATCAACCAGATGACCGACACGCTGCGGATCTTCGCCGACGAGGTGACCCGGGTGTCGGGCGAGGTCGGCGCGCAGGGTCTGCTGGGCGGTCAGGCGCAGGTGCCGGGGGCCGCGGGCACGTGGAAGGACCTCACGGACTCGGTCAACACCGTCTTCCGGAACATCACCACGCAGGTGCGGGACATCGCGCAGGTGACGACGGCGGTGGCCAACGGTGACCTGTCGCAGAAGGTCACGGTGGACGTGGCCGGCGAGATGCTGGAGCTGAAGAACACCGTCAACACGATGGTGGACCAGCTCTCCGCCTTCGGTTCGGAGGTCACGCGGGTGGCCCGGGAGGTCGGCGTCGAGGGTCTGCTCGGCGGCCAGGCCGAGGTTCCGGGCGCCGCGGGCACCTGGAAGGACCTCACCGACTCGGTGAACACGGCCTTCCGCAACCTCACCGGTCAGGTGCGGGACATCGCGCAGGTGACGACGGCGGTGGCCAACGGTGACCTGTCGCAGAAGGTCACGGTGGACGTGGCCGGCGAGATGCTGGAGCTGAAGAACACCGTCAACACCATGGTGTCGCAGCTGTCGGCCTTCGCCGACCAGGTGACCCGGATGGCCAGGGACGTGGGCACCGAGGGCCGGCTCGGCGGGCAGGCGCGTGTGGACGGCGTCTCCGGCCGCTGGCGCGAGCTGACCGACTCGGTGAACTTCATGGCCGGCAACCTGACCTCGCAGGTGCGGCAGATCGCGCAGGTGACCACGGCGGTGGCGCGGGGCGACCTGTCGCAGAAGATCGACGTGGACGCGCGCGGCGAGATCCTGGAGCTGAAGAACACCATCAACACGATGGTCGACCAGCTGTCGGCCTTCGCGGACCAGGTGACGCGGGTGGCCCGCGAGGTGGGCACGGACGGGCGGCTCGGCGGTCAGGCGCAGGTGCCGGGCGTGGCCGGTGTGTGGCGCGACCTCACCGACTCGGTGAACTTCATGGCCGGCAACCTCACCGCCCAGGTGCGCAACATCGCGCAGGTCGCCACGGCGGTGGCGCGGGGCGACCTGTCGCAGAAGATCGACGTGGACGCGCGCGGCGAGATCCTGGAGCTGAAGAACACCATCAACACGATGGTCGACCAGCTGTCCAACTTCGCCGAGCAGGTGACGCGGGTGGCCCGCGAGGTCGGCACCGAGGGCATCCTCGGCGGCCAGGCGGAGGTGCAGGGCGTCTCCGGCACCTGGAAGGACCTCACCCAGTCGGTGAACTTCATGGCGAACAACCTCACCAGCCAGGTGCGGAACATCGCCGAGGTCACCACGGCCGTCGCCCGCGGTGACCTGTCGAAGAAGATCACGGTCGACGCCCGGGGCGAGATCCTGGAGCTGGTCACGACCGTCAACACGATGGTCGACCAGCTGTCGAACTTCGCGGACGAGGTCACGCGCGTGGCCCGCGAGGTGGGTACGGAGGGCATCCTCGGTGGCCAGGCCCGCGTGCGCGGTGTCACCGGTACGTGGAAGGACCTCAGCGACAACGTCAACCTGATGGCCAACAACCTGACCAGTCAGGTGCGGAACATCTCGCGGGTCTCCGCGGCCGTGGCCAACGGTGACCTGACCAAGAAGGTCACCGTCGAGGCGCGCGGCGAGGTCGCCGAGCTCGCGGAGACGGTCAACACGATGGTGGCGACCCTGTCGAACTTCGCGGACGAGGTCACGCGCGTGGCCCGCGAGGTGGGTACCGAGGGCGAGCTGGGCGGCCAGGCCCGGGTGCCGGGCGTCTCCGGCACGTGGAAGGACCTGACCGAGTCGGTGAACTCGATGGCCTCCAACCTCACCGGCCAGGTGCGGCAGATCGCCGCGGTCACCACCGCCATCGCCAAGGGCGACCTCACGAAGAAGATCGACATCGACGCGCGCGGTGAGATCCAGGAGCTGAAGAACACCATCAACACGATGGTCGACCAGCTCTCCAACTTCGCCGAGGAGGTCACGCGCGTGGCCCGCGAGGTGGGTACGGAGGGCATCCTCGGCGGCCAGGCCCGCGTCCGGGACGTCGACGGCACCTGGCGCGACCTCACCGAGTCGGTGAACGAGATGGCCGGGAACCTGACCCGCCAGGTGCGGGCCATCGCGGCCGTCGCCACGGCGGTCACCCGCGGCGACCTCAACCTCAAGATCGACGGGGTGGACGCGGCGGGCGAGATCCAGGCCCTCCAGGACAACATCAACACGATGATCGCCAACCTGCGCGACACCACCCTCGCCAACGAGGAGCAGGACTGGCTCAAGGGCAACCTGGCCCGCATCTCCGGTCTCATGCAGGGCCGCCGGGACCTCGACGACGTCGCCTCCCTCATCATGAGCGAGCTGACGCCGGTGGTCTCCGCCCAGCACGGCGCCTTCTTCGTCGCCATGCCGACCGGCTCCGCCCACGGCGACGCCGAACTCGTGGGGGAGGGCGACGGCTCGTACGAGCTGCGCATGCGCGGGAGTTACGGCTACTCGGCCGGGTCCATGCCGACCTCGTTCCGTCCCGGGGAGACCCTCATCGGGACGGCGGCCGAGGAGAAGCGGACCATCCAGGTCAACGTGCCGCCGGGCTATCTGAAGATCTCCTCCGGGCTCGGGGAGGCGGCGCCCGCCCATGTCATCGTGCTGCCGGTCCTCTTCGAGGGGAAGGTCCTCGGGGTCATCGAGCTGGCGTCGTTCCAGCCCTTCACCCAGATCCAGCGGGACTTCCTCAACCAGCTCGCCGAGCTGATCGCGACCACCGTCAACACCATCAGCGTCAACACCAAGACCGAGGTGCTGCTCAAGCAGTCGCAGGAGCTGACCGAGCAACTCAAGGAGCGGTCGGCGGAGTTGGAGCACCGGCAGAAGGAGCTCCAGGGCTCCAACGCCGAACTGGAGGAGAAGGCCGAGCTGCTGGCCCGGCAGAACCGGGACATCGAGGTCAAGAACACCGAGATCGAGGAGGCCCGGCAGGTCCTGGAGGAGCGCGCCGAGCAGCTCGCGGTCTCCATGCGCTACAAGTCCGAGTTCCTGGCGAACATGTCGCACGAGCTGCGCACCCCGCTCAACTCGCTGCTGATCCTTGCCAAGCTGCTCGCGGACAACGCCGAGAGCAATCTGACGCCGAAGCAGGTCGAGTTCGCCGAGACCATCCACGGCGCCGGCTCGGACCTGCTCCAGCTGATCAACGACATCCTCGACCTGTCCAAGGTCGAGGCGGGCAAGATGGACGTCTCGCCGACCCGGATCGCCCTCGTCCAGCTCGTGGACTACGTGGAGGCGACCTTCCGGCCGCTCACCGCGGAGAAGGGCCTCGACTTCTCGGTACGGGTCTCGCCCGAACTGCCGGCCACGCTCCACACCGACGAGCAGCGGCTGCTCCAGGTGCTGCGGAACCTGCTGTCGAACGCGGTGAAGTTCACCGACACGGGAGCCGTCGAGCTGGTGATCCGGCCCGCGGGCGGGGACGTGCCGCAGTCGATCCGGGAACAGCTCCTGGAGGCCGGCTCCCTGCGCGACCCGGAGGCGGAGCTGATCGCCTTCTCGGTCACCGACACCGGGATCGGCATCGCGGCGAGCAAGATGCGGGTCATCTTCGAGGCCTTCAAGCAGGCCGACGGGACGACCAGCCGGAAGTACGGCGGTACGGGCCTGGGCCTGTCGATCAGCCGGGAGATCGCCCGCCTGCTCGGCGGCGAGATCTTCGCGGCGAGCGAGCCGGGCCGCGGCTCGACCTTCACGCTGTACCTGCCGCTGGAGCCGGTCGAGCAGGCCGCCGGCCCGTCCGGGCAGGGCGCGGCCGACTCCGACGAGGGCCAGGCGCAGGCGGGGGAGGACGCGGAGGGGACCGACCACTCCTTCCCGCACTTCTCGCCCGCTCCCGTACGCGGCGAGGCGCGGTCCGGGGCCGGGGCGCTGTTCCGGCACCGGCGGAAGGCGGCCGCGGAGGCGGCGGAGGCGCGGTCCTCGGCGGCCGGCGGCGCCGACCGTGCCGCGCTGAACGGCGCGGCGGAGCGGGCGGAGGAGGAGACGGCGCCCGAACCGCGCCGTACGTTCTCCTTCTCCGGCGAGCGGGTGCTCATCGTGGACGACGACATCCGCAACGTGTTCGCGCTCACCAGCGTCCTGGAGCAGCACGGGCTGTCGGTGCTCTACGCGGAGAACGGGCGCGAGGGCATCGAGGTGCTGGAGCAGCACGACGACGTGGCGGTCGTCCTGATGGACATCATGATGCCGGAGATGGACGGCTACGCGACGACGACCGCGATCCGGCGCATGCCGCAGTTCGCCGGCCTGCCGATCATCGCGCTCACCGCGAAGGCGATGAAGGGCGACCGGGAGAAGGCGATCGAGTCGGGGGCCTCCGACTACGTGACGAAGCCGGTCGACCCCGACCATCTGCTGTCGGTCATGGAGCAGTGGATGCGGGGCGAGTGACGCGGGGGGCCGGGGTCCGCGCGGCCGGTCCGCGCCCGCCCCGGCCCGCTGGGGACGGACTGTCGCCATCCGGGTGTGAGAGGCCCGGAAGCGGGGAACCTTCTGGTCTCCCACCGCGTTTCCCGTACGTGCGCGACGACCGTGCACAGTGACATCGCGGTGACAGGGTGTGGCGACGGGCGGGGTGCGGCTACGATGACCGGCACAAGGACGGACGGCGCGAGGAAGTCGTCCCCTGGGGCGGCGCCCGGTGCTTCCCCCGGTTCCGGGAGCCGGGGCGAGCCGTTGCCGGGGCGAGGAGGACGGGGCATGGTGCAGAAGGCCAAGATCCTCCTGGTCGATGACCGGCCGGAGAATCTGCTGGCGCTGGAGGCCATTCTCTCCGCGCTCGATCAGACCCTGGTGCGGGCATCGTCCGGGGAGGAAGCGCTCAAGGCGCTGCTGACGGACGACTTCGCGGTGATTCTCCTCGACGTCCAGATGCCGGGGATGGACGGATTCGAGACCGCCGCGCACATCAAGCGCCGCGAGCGGACGCGGGACATCCCGATCATCTTCCTGACCGCGATCAACCACGGCCCCCACCACACCTTCCGGGGATACGCGGCAGGGGCGGTCGACTACATCTCGAAGCCGTTCGACCCGTGGGTGCTGCGCGCCAAGGTCTCGGTCTTCGTCGAGCTCTACATGAAGAACTGCAAGCTGCGTGAGCAGGCGGCCCTGCTGCGGCTCCAGCTGGAGGGCGGCGAGGGCGGCCACGGCAAGGAGTCCGCGGGCCTGCTGGCCGAGCTGTCGGCCCGGCTCGCCGCCGTCGAGGAGCAGGCCGAGGCGCTGTCGAAGCAGCTGGACGACGACTCCGCCGACGCCGCGGCCGTCGCCACCGCCGCCCACCTGGAGCGCAAGCTCACCGGGCTGCGCCGGGCGCTGGACGCGCTGGAGCCGGGCACGGGCGGCGCGCCCTCGATGCCCGCCCAGAACTGACGTACCGCCAGAACCGGTCGGCCCGTTGATCCGGCGTCAGCTTCCCGATACGGCAAGGACGACACGTTCGGGTGAGGCGGACAGCCCGACGCTCCACCGGTAACCTCAGCACCATGGCTTCACGTACGTCCGGCAAGGGTTCCCAGGGCACGGCGGGCACCGCACAACCGCGCGCCGGCCGGACGACGGGTGCCGCCAGGAAGGCGGCACCCGCGAAGTCCCCGGCCAGGGCCGGGAAGGCCGCGGCGAAGACCCCCGCCAAGAAGACGGCGGCGAAGAAGGCGGCACCCGCCAAGCGCCCGCCCGCCCGGAAGAGCGCGGCGAAGAAGGCCCCGCCCCGTCCCGCGCCCTCCCCGACCGGAGGGCTCTACCGGCTCGTCCGGGGCATCTGGCTCGGTCTCGCCCACGCCGTCGGGGCGATGCTGCGGGGGATAGGGCGCGGCGCCAAGGGGCTCGACCCGGCCCACCGCAAGGACGGTCTCGCGCTGCTCCTCCTCGGCCTGGCGCTGATCGTCGCCGCCGGCACCTGGTCCAACCTCCGCGGCCCGGTCGGCGACCTGGTCGAGATGCTGGTGACCGGCGCCTTCGGCCGGCTGGACCTGCTGGTGCCGCTGCTCCTCGGCGCGATCGGGGTGCGGCTGATCCTCCACCCCGAGAAGCCCGAGGCCAACGGCCGCATCGTCATCGGACTCACCGCGCTGGTCGTCGGCGTCCTCGGCCAGGTCCACATCGCCTGCGAGTCCCCGGGACGCGGCGACGGCACCGAGGCCATGCAGGACGCGGGCGGTCTCATCGGCTGGGCGGCCTCCAAGCCGCTCGTCTTCATGATGGGCGAGGTCCTCGCGGTCCCGCTGCTCGTCCTGCTCACGGTCTTCGGCCTGCTGGTGGTCACCGCCACGCCGGTCGCCGCCATTCCGCAGCGGCTGCGCGCGCTCGGCGCCCGGCTCGGCATCGTCGAGGCCGCCGGCGACCCGGCCGCCGCCGAGTACCGCGGATACGAGGAGTACGACGAGGACTGGCGGGAGGCCGCACCCCGCGGCCCGCGCCCCGCGCGGCGCAGGGCGGCCGGTCCGGCCGAGCCGTACGACGTGGACCGGGCCGAGGAGGAGGCGCTCGGCCGTCGCCCCCGGGCGCCCCGCCGCCCCGCCGAGCGGTCCGCCTCCGGCCACGGCATGGACCCGGTCGACGTGGCCGCCGCCGCGGCCGCGGCGCTCGACGGTGCCGTCCTCAACGGCATGCCGCCGTCCCCGCTCGTCGCCGACCTCACCCGGGACGTCACCACCGAGCGGGCCGCCGGCCCGGACACCGGGGCGCCCGCACCGGCCGCACCGGCCGCACCGGCCGTACCGGCCGCACCGGCCGCCCCGGCCGGCCCGGCCGCGTCCCCGAACGTGCCCACGGCCCGGGGCGGAGAGAAGCGGCCGGGCGGAGCCGTACCCGACCTGACCAAGCCCGCGCCCGAACCGACCGAGCTGCCCGCCCGTGCCGAGCAGCTCCAGCTGTCCGGCGACATCACCTACGCCCTGCCGCCGCTCGACCTGCTCGAACGCGGCGGGCCGGGCAAGACCCGCAGCGCCGCCAACGACGCCGTCGTCGACTCGCTCACCACCGTCTTCGCCGAGTTCAAGGTGGACGCGGCCGTCACCGGTTTCACCCGGGGCCCGACGGTCACCCGGTACGAGGTCGAGCTCGGGCCCGCCGTGAAGGTCGAGAAGATCACCGCCCTGACGAAGAACATCGCCTACGCGGTGGCCTCGCCCGACGTGCGGATCATCTCCCCGATCCCCGGCAAGTCCGCGGTCGGCATCGAGATCCCGAACAGCGACCGCGAGATGGTGAACCTCGGGGACGTGCTGCGCCTCGCCGACGCGGCGGGCGACGACCACCCGATGCTCGTGGCGCTCGGCAAGGACGTCGAGGGCGGCTACGTGATGGCCAACCTGGCGAAGATGCCGCACGTGCTGGTCGCCGGCGCCACCGGCTCCGGCAAGTCCTCGTGCATCAACTGCCTCATCACCTCGGTGATGATAAGAGCGACCCCCGAGGACGTCCGGATGGTGCTGGTCGACCCCAAGCGGGTCGAGCTCACCGCCTACGAGGGCATCCCGCACCTGATCACCCCGATCATCACCAACCCCAAGCGGGCCGCCGAGGCCCTCCAGTGGGTCGTGCGCGAGATGGACCTGCGCTACGACGACCTGGCCGCCTTCGGCTTCCGGCACATCGACGACTTCAACCAGGCGGTCCGCGACGGCAAGGTGAAGCCGCCGCCCGGCAGCGAGCGGGAGCTGCAGCCCTACCCGTACCTCCTGGTCATCGTCGACGAGCTCGCCGACCTGATGATGGTCGCGCCGCGCGACGTCGAGGACGCCATCGTCCGCATCACCCAGTTGGCCCGCGCCGCCGGCATCCATCTGGTGCTGGCCACGCAGCGGCCGTCCGTGGACGTCGTCACCGGTCTCATCAAGGCCAACGTGCCCTCCCGGCTCGCCTTCGCCACCTCCTCGCTCGCCGACAGCCGCGTCATCCTCGACCAGCCCGGCGCCGAGAAGCTCATCGGCAAGGGCGACGGCCTCTTCCTGCCGATGGGCGCCAACAAGCCCGTCCGCATGCAGGGCGCGTTCGTCACCGAGGACGAGGTCGCCGCGGTCGTACGGCACTGCAAGGACCAGATGACCCCGGTCTTCCGGGACGACGTCACCGTCGGCACCAAGCAGAAGAAGGAGATCGACGAGGACATCGGCGACGACCTCGACCTGCTGTGCCAGGCGGCCGAGCTGGTCGTGTCGACCCAGTTCGGCTCCACGTCGATGCTCCAGCGCAAGCTGCGCGTCGGCTTCGCCAAGGCCGGGCGGCTGATGGACCTGATGGAGTCCCGGAACATCGTGGGCCCGAGCGAGGGCTCGAAGGCGCGGGACGTACTCGTCAAACCCGACGAGCTGGACGGTGTGCTGGCCGTCATCCGCGGCGAGTCGGCGGAGTGACGGGCGGCGGCCGGGGGAGCCGGGGGGCCCGGTGCACCGGACGGAGTAACGCGGCGGGAGCGGGGGTACCCGTTCAGATCCGTCCGAGACTCACTCGTAAGAAAAGGGTGGGCAACCGTTTCCCCTGGCCGTACGTCAAGTTGGACGGAGGGACAGAAGGATGTCCCAGCCTCATGGCGTACAAACAGCACCCGCCCGGTTGCCCCACCCTTTCGTACCACCCATAGACTGAACGTCCAGCAGGTGGCTACACGCTCGAAAGGCGCTCTCGTGTCCATCGGCAACTCCCCCGAAGACGACCGGACGTTCCCGGCAGACGACCAGGAATCGATCGGTCGCGCTCTCCAGCACGCCCGCATCGCCGCCGGTCTCACCGTCGAAGAGGTCAGTGCCTCCACGCGTGTACGGATCCCGATCGTGCACGCGATCGAGGCGGACGACTTCTCGCGCTGCGGCGGCGCCGTCTACGCGCGCGGTCACATCCGTACCCTCGCGCGCGCCGTCGGGCTCGATCCGGCCCCGCTCGTCGAACGGTACGACGCCGACCACGGAGGCCGTCCCGCGCCCACCCCCGCCGCTCCGCTGTTCGAGGCCGAACGCATCCGGCCCGAACCGCGCCGGCCCAACTGGACCGCCGCCATGGTGGCGGCCATCGTCGCCGTCGTCGGTTTCGTCGGCTTCACGATGTTCAACGGCAGCGACGCCCCCAAGGGCACCGTCACGGCCGAGGGCGGTCCCGCCCCCGCTCCCGAGAAGGCGACCGCGACAGGCAAGCCGAAGCCGGTCAAGCCCGTCGCGCCCAAGCCCGCCGAGAGCGCGATCGCCGCGGTCCCGAAGGACAAGGTCACGGTCAAGCTCACCGCCAAGCAGGGCAAGAGCTGGATCTCGGCCAAGGCCGCCGACGGCAAGCTCCTCTTCGACGGGCTCCTCCTGGACGGCGAGTCCAAGACCTTCCAGGACGGCGAGCGCGTCGACCTGGTCCTCGGCAACGCCGGCGCGATCGAGCTGTACGTGAACGGCAAGAAGATCGCCGAGGAGTTCGAGGACGGCCAGGTCGAGCGGCTCTCCTACGCCAAGGGCGACCCCGAGGCCGGCTGACCGGACCGCCCTCCGCCCTCCCGCCCCGTCCACCCCTCCGTCCCGGTGTGTGACGTCCGTCGCGCAGGTGAACCCTGCGCGACGGACGCACGGCCGGGACGAAGTAGTCTTGAGTCCATGCCCGAACGCCGTACCGTCGCCCTTGTCACTCTTGGCTGCGCCCGTAACGAGGTGGACTCGGAGGAGCTCGCAGGCCGCTTGGCAGCGGACGGCTGGGAGCTCGTCGAGAACGCCGAGGAAGCGGACGTCGCCGTCGTCAACACCTGCGGATTCGTCGAGGCCGCCAAGAAGGACTCCGTCGACGCCCTCCTCGAAGCCAACGATCTGAAGGACCACGGCCGGACCCAGGCGGTCGTCGCCGTCGGCTGCATGGCCGAGCGGTACGGCAAGGAACTCGCCGAGGCTCTCCCGGAGGCCGACGGCGTCCTGGGCTTCGACGACTACGCCGACATCTCCAACCGCCTCCAGACCATCCTCAGCGGCGGCAGCGTCGAGGCCCACACCCCCCGTGACCGGCGCCGGCTCCTGCCGCTCTCGCCCGTGGAGCGCCAGCAGGCCGCCGCCGACGTGGCCCTGCCGGGACACGGGGCCGTGGAGGCCCCCGCGGCCGTGCCGGAGGACCTCCCCGAGGGCCTCGCGCCCGCCTCCGGACCGCGCGCCCCGCTCCGCCGCCGCCTGGACACCAGCCCCGTCGCCTCCGTCAAGCTGGCCTCCGGCTGCGACCGCCGCTGCTCCTTCTGCGCCATCCCGTCCTTCCGCGGCTCCTTCGTCTCCCGCCGTCCCTCCGACGTGCTCAACGAGACGCGGTGGCTCGCCGAGCAGGGCGTGAAGGAGATCATGCTGGTCTCCGAGAACAACACCTCCTACGGCAAGGACCTCGGCGACATCCGGCTCCTGGAGAGCCTGCTGCCCGAGCTGGCCGGGGTCGACGGCATCGAGCGCGTGCGGGTCAGCTACCTCCAGCCCGCCGAGATGCGGCCCGGCCTCATCGACGTCCTCACCTCCACCGAGAAGGTCGCGCCCTACTTCGACCTCTCCTTCCAGCACAGCGCCCCGGACGTGCTGCGGGCCATGCGCCGCTTCGGTGACACCGACCGCTTCCTGGAGCTGCTGGAGACCATCCGGTCCAAGGCGCCCACGGCCGGCGCCCGCTCCAACTTCATCGTCGGCTTCCCCGGCGAGACGGAGGCCGACTTCGCCGAGCTGGAACGCTTCATCACCCACGCCCGGCTCGACGCCATCGGCGTCTTCGGCTACTCGGACGAGGACGGCACCGAGGCCGCCACGTACGAGAACAAGCTCGACCAGGAGGTGGTCGACGCACGGCTCGCCCACCTCTCCCGGCTCGCCGAGGAGCTCACCGCCCAGCGTGCGGAGGAGCGGATCGGCGAGACCCTGGAGGTACTGGTCGAGACGCTCGACGAGGAGGACGGCTGGATCGGCCGCGCCGCCCACCAGGCCCCCGAGACGGACGGCCAGGTGCTCCTCACCACGGACGGCGGGACGGAGCCCGACCTGGCCCCGGGCCGTATGGTCAGGGCCAGGGTCGTCGGCACGGAGGGCGTCGACCTGGTCGCCGAGTGTCTCTCCGAGGAGGCGGGCAGATGACCGGAGTCCCGGCATCCGCGACGGGCGGGACCGGTAGGCCGGCGCCGCGCGGCAAGCTGGGCGCGGCTGCGGTCAATCAGGCCAGCCTCTGGAACATCGCGAACATCCTCACCATGATCCGGCTCGTCCTCGTGCCCGGATTCGTGGTCCTGCTGCTCCAGGACGGCGGGCACGACCCCGCCTGGCGCGCCTGGGCGTGGGCGGCGTTCGCGGTCGCCATGATCACGGACGTCTTCGACGGGCACCTCGCCCGCGCGTACAACCTGGTCACCGACTTCGGGAAGATCGCCGACCCGATCGCCGACAAAGCGATCATGGCAGCCGGGCTGATCTGCCTCTCGTGGCTCGGGGATCTCCCCTGGTGGGTGACGGCGGTCGTCCTCGCCAGGGAACTCGGCATCACCCTGATGCGCTTCTGGGTGATCCGGCACGGAGTCATCCCCGCGAGCCGCGGCGGAAAGATGAAAACGCTGGCCCAGGGCACGGCGGTGGGCATGTACGTGCTGATGCTCACCGGTCCGCTCGCCACCCTGCGCTTCTGGGTGATGGCGGTGGCGGTCGTGCTGACCGTCGTCACCGGCCTGGACTACGTGCGCCAGGCGGTCGTCCTCAGGCGCCGGGGCCTCGCGGCCGAGCGGGCCGCGGCTCGCGCGGAGGCGGCGACGCGATGAGCGAGGCCGCCCAGGTCCTGGCGCTGCTCGCGGAGCGTGGTCACACGGTGGCCGCCGCCGAGTCGCTGACCGGCGGTCTCGTGGCGGCCGCGCTCACCGCGGTCCCCGGTTCCTCCGCTGCCTTCCGGGGCTCCGTCACGGCCTACGCGACCGACGTGAAGCGGGACCTGCTGCGGGTGGACGGCGCCCTTCTCGACGAGCGCGGCGCCGTGGATCCCGAGGTCGCCCTGCAGATGGCGGCGGGTGTACGGGACCTGCTCGGCGCCGACCGGGGCATCTCGACGACCGGCGTGGCCGGGCCCGGGCGGCAGGACGGGCAGCCCGTCGGCACGGTGTACGTGGCGGTGTCCGGGCCGGCCGGGACGGAAGCCCGGGCCGGGAAAGTGGCGTCGCTGCGATTGAACGGCGACCGCGAGGAAATCCGTAGAGAGAGCGTACGGAGCGTGCTGGGGCTGCTCCGTGAGGAACTCTCGGGAAATGCGCGGGCACAGGATACGGAACAGAACGGGGGGAATTGATGTTTGCAGCCCTGAGTGAACACGACATCGCTCCCCGCACGGCCGCGGCGCGAGGCGGTACGGTGGGGCGAGAAGGATGCGGCTACGCGGTCCGAGGAGGGAGCCACCGATGATCCTGCTCCGTCGCCTGCTGGGTGACGTGCTGCGTCGGCAGCGCCAGCGCCAGGGCCGTACTCTGCGCGAAGTCTCCTCGTCCGCCCGAGTCTCGCTCGGCTATCTCTCCGAGGTGGAGCGGGGGCAGAAGGAGGCTTCCTCCGAACTGCTCTCCGCTATCTGCGACGCGCTGGACGTACGGATGTCCGAGCTCATGCGTGAAGTGAGCGACGAGCTGTCACTGGCCGAACTGGCCGCGTCGGCAGCGGCGAACGAACCGGTGCCACCGGTCCGTCCGATGCTCAACTCGGTGTCGGTGACGTCGGTGGGCGGTGTGCCCACCGAGCGGGTGACCATCAAGGCGCCCGCGGAAGCGGTCGACGTCGTCGCCGCCTGAACCGCATCGGGGCCAAGCCCCGGTCGTCACCCCTGCGGGGGTGTCGGCCGGGGCTTTTCGCCGTTCCGGCGCAGGTCGGAAGCTTCCCGGGAATTGTTTGAGATGCCGGATCCCGGTCATGCGTGCCATGGTGGGGGAAACGTACGACTGGTTGGAGATTCCGCATGTCTGTCGTGAAGAGTCCGCTTTCCGACGCCGACCTCAAGACGGTCGGCAACGCGCTCCAGGGGGCCCTGGTCGACCTGGTCGACCTCGCTCTGGTCGCCAAGCAGGTGCACTGGAACGTCGTCGGGCCGCGCTTCAGGTCCGTCCACCTGCAGCTCGACGAGGTCGTCGACACGGCCCGGACACACTCCGACACGGTGGCCGAGCGCGCCTCCGCCCTCGGCGTCAACCCGGACGGGCGGGCGGCGACCGTCGCGTCCTCCAGCGCCATCGGAAAGACTCCGGAGGGCTGGATCAAGGACGGGGACGCCGTCCAGATCCTGGTCAACGCGCTCGGGGCCGTCATCACCCGGATGCGCGAGCGCATCGAGGCGACCGAGCAGCCCGACCCGGTCACCCAGGACATCCTCATCGGCCTGACGGCCGACCTCGAGAAGCACGCCTGGATGTTCCAGGCGGAGAGCGTCTAGAGCGGTGCTGGACGTGCCGCGGAGTCGTCGCCCGGTGGGGGGCGTGCCGCTGAGGTCCATACCCGGGGCCGCGCGCTCGGCGCGCGCCCGGTCTGGCTACGGTGCGCCCTCCCGCCGAGTGATCCTGCCGGTCTAGCGTCGATCGCAGGAGGCGGCCATGGTACGGCGACGGTTCCCGCTGGTGACGCTCACGCTGGTCGTGGCCGGGCTGGTGGCCGGGGGATTCTGGTGGTGGGCGGTCCTGCGCCTGGTCCTGGCCCCGGCCGAGGCCGGGGCGGTCGAAGCGGCGCTGGCCGCGAGCGGCTGGGGACTGAGTCTGCTGCCGGTGCACGTGGCCGCCTCGGCCGAACGCGCCGGCGGCCGCCGACGTCGCCGGGGAGCGTGGCGGGTCCTGCGCGGATGACGGTGCGTCACCTGGTGGGGGACGCGGGCCGGGAGCGCGGACCGGAGAAGTAGGTGGAGCCTGTGGGTCGGTGACCCGCGGGCTCGTCGCTCTGTGCGGGGCCTCTTCGCTGCCTACGGGGTGTCTCTCCGCGGTTTCTCACGGGGTGTCTCCCTGCGGTCCCCGCTGACAGCCGGGGCACCAGTAGGTGACCCGCTCGCCGAGTTCGGCCTTACGTACCGGCGCCCCGCAGCGCAGGCAGGGACGGCCCTCGCGGCCGTAGACGTAGAGCGGGACGCCGGGGTGACGGGCCGTGGTGGTGCGGCGCTCCGGACGGTCCTTGTTCGCCTCCAGGAGGCGGTGGGCCGTCGCGACCAGGCGCGCGGGCACGTCCGGCGGCAGTTCACCGACCGGCAGCCAGGGGGTGAGGCCGGCGAGGAACGCCAGCTCGCACTTGAAGACATTGCCGATGCCGGCGAGGTTCCGCTGGTCCAGCAGGGCCTCGCCCAGCGTGCGGGCCGGATCCGCGGAGAGACGGCGCACCGCCTCCTCCGGGTCCCAGTCGGGGCCCAGGAGGTCCGGGCCCAGATGGCCCACCACCCGGGACTCCTCGGCGGTGCGCAGCAGCTCCAGGACGGGCAGCCGGTAGCCGTACGCGGTGTTCTCGGCGTTCCCGAGGATCGCCCGGATCTGGTGGTCGGGGCCGCCGCGCGGGCGCTCGCCCGTGGCGTACACCCGCCAGGCGCCGTCCATCCGCAGATGGGAGTGGACGGTGAACCCGCCCTCGACGCGCGTGAGGAGGTGCTTGCCGCGCGGAGTGACGTCCAGGACGGTGCGGCCGGTGAGGTCGGCCGTGGCGAAGCGCGGCACCCGGAGGTCCGTACGGGTGAGCACCCGTCCGGCCAGCGCGTCGTGCAGGCGGTGGGCCGCCAGCCAGATGGTGTCTCCTTCGGGCATACGACCATGATGCCGGGTGCGGGTGCGGGTGCGGGTGCGGGTGCGGGTGCGGGTGCGCGGGCCCGGCTCGGCTCGGGTCAGGCGCGCAGACGCAGGCCCCGGGGGGTGGCGAGGAAACCGGCGGCCTCCAGCGGGCGGGCCAGCGGCGAGGTCAGGGCCGTGGCGCCGTTGATCCGCTCCACCGTGACCGTGCCGAGCACGCCCTGCCGCGCCGACGCCGCCAGGGCCTCGGCCGCCGCCGTCAGGGCGGGATCGTCCGGTTCGGCGGGCCACGACAGCAGGGTCTTGCCGCCGCGCTCCATGTACAGCGTCAGTTCGCCGTCCACCAGGACCACCATCGCGCCCGCCTTGCGGCCCGGCTTGTGGCCCGCGCCCGTCGGCGGCTCGGGCCAGGAGAGCGCCGCCCCGTACGCGTTGGCCGGATCGGCGGCGGCCAGTACCACCGCACGCGGGCCCGCCGCGGCCTCGGCACCCCGGTCGCGGGCGGTCGCCGCCGCACGGAGCCGGTCCACCGCCCCGTCCATGGCGAACTGGGCCGCCCCCAGCCCCTCCACCACATAGCCGCGGCGGGCCTGGCCGCTGTCCTCGAACGCGGACAGCACCCGGTAGACGGCCGAGAAACCGCCCTCCACCCCCTCGGCGGCCACCGCGCCCCGGGTGACGACACCGTGCCGGTCCAGGAGGGTACGGGCCAGGGCGTGGGCCCGGTGGGTGGGCTCGGGGGCGGCCCCCGGCAGCAGCGACCACCGGCCGGAGACGGTCGGCGGCCCCGTACGGGACGCCGTGCGGGCGGTCGTGCCGAGGGCGCCGAACCGGCCCCGGGGCACCGTGCGCCGCGCACGGTGCGCCGTCGAGCCGGCCGTGCGTCCCGAGCCGAGCAGGGCGCGCAGCGGGGCCAGGGTGTCATTGGTGAGCCGGCCCGACCAGGCCAGCTCCCACAGGGCGTCGGCGAGCTGCGGATCGGTGGCCTCCGGGTGGGTGGTGGCCCGGATCTGGTCCGCGATCTGCCGGAAGAACAGGCCGTACCCGCCGGACAGCGCGGTCAGCACCGACTCGTGCAGGGCGGTGAGCTCCAGCGGGTGCGGCGGCGGCAGGAGCAGCGGCGCCGCGTCCGCCAGGTACAGCGAGACCCAGCCGTCCTTGCCGGGCAGCGCGCCCGCACCCGCCCACACCACCTCGCCGGTGGTGGTGAGCTCGTCGAGCAGCCCCGGCGCGTAGTCCCGGACCCGGGACGGGAGGATCAGCTTCTCCAGCGCGGAGGCCGGGACGGGCGCCCCCTGGAGCTGCTCGACCGCCCGGGCCAGGCCGTCGATCCCGCGCAGCGCGCCGCCGCCGACGTGCTGCCACTGCGGCAGGAACGTCGCGAGCGCGGCGGGCGGCACCGGCTCCAGCTCGTGGCGCAGGGCAGCGAGGGAACGGCGGCGCAGCCGCCGCAGCACGGCGGCGTCGCACCACTCCTGGCCGATCCCGGACGGGTGGAACTCACCCTGCACGACCCGGCCCGCGGCGGCGAGCCGCTGGAGCGCCCCGTCCGTGACCGCCGCCCCCAGGCCGAAGCGCGCGGCGGCCTGGGCGGAGGTGAACGGACCGTGCGTCCGCGCGTACCGGGCGAGGAGATCGCCCAGCGGGTCCTTCACCGGCTCGGTGAAGGCCTCCGGCACACCGACCGGCAGGGCCGTGCCCAGCGCGTCCCGCAGCCGGCCCGCGTCCTCCACCGCCGCCCAGTGCTCCGCACCGCCGATCCGGACCCGGATGGCCCGCCGGGCCCGGCCCAGCTCGGGCGCCCAGGCGGCGTCGGCGCCCCGCTCGGCCAGCTCCGCGTCGGTCAGCGGCCCCAGCACCCGCAGCAGGTCGGCGACGCCCTCCACGTCCTTGATCCGGCGGTCGTCCGTCAGCCACTGGAGCTCCCGCTCCAGCTCGGTGAGGACGTCCGCGTCCAGCAGCTCCCGCAGCTCCGCCTGCCCGAGCAGCTCGGCCAGGAGACGCGAGTCGAGCGAGAGGGCCGCCGCCCGCCGCTCCGCGAGCGGTGAGTCGCCCTCGTACAGGAACTGCGCCACGTACCCGAAGAGGAGCGAACGGGCGAAGGGCGACGGCTCCGGGGTCGTCACCTCGACCAGGCGCACCCGCCGGGCCTCGATGTCCCCCATGAGCTCGGTCAGGCCGGGCACGTCGAAGACGTCCTGGAGGCATTCGCGGACGGCCTCCAGGACGATCGGGAAGGAACCGAACTCGCTCGCCACCTGGAGCAGCTGCGCCGCGCGCTGCCGCTGCTGCCAGAGCGGGGTGCGCTTGCCCGGGTTCCGCTTGGGCAGCAGCAGCGCGCGGGCCGCGCACTCCCGGAAGCGGGACGCGAACAGCGCCGAGCCGCCCACCTGGTCCGTGACGATCTGCGCGATCTCGCCCTTGTCGAAGAGGGCGTCCGCCGCGCCGACGGGGGCCCGGTCGGCGTCGTACGCCGTGTCCTGGTGGCGCCCCGGGTCGACCGGCTCGTGGTCCAGCAGGTCCAGGCCCATCTCCAGGCTCATCAGGTCGGCGTCCGGCAGCCTGAGCACGATGCCGTCGTCGGCGTGCATCACCTGGGCGTCCATGCCGTACCGCTCGGCGAGCCGCGCGCCGAGCGCCAGCGCCCACGGCGCGTGCACCTGGGCGCCGAACGGCGAGTGGATCACG
Source organism: Streptomyces sp. NPDC126503 (assembly GCF_040302405.1). Taxonomy (NCBI): domain Bacteria; kingdom Bacillati; phylum Actinomycetota; class Actinomycetes; order Kitasatosporales; family Streptomycetaceae; genus Streptomyces; species Streptomyces sp. NPDC126503. The sequence goes on along the minus strand of NZ_JBEORS010000005.1, from coordinate 345,998 downwards.
ACCCGCCAGTCCCCGAGCTCGTCCCGGAAACGCTCGACCAGGATCGTCCGGTCGTCCGGCACGTGGCCGCAGGCCTCCCGCTGCTCGGTGAGGTACGCGAGGACGTTCTCCGCGGCCCAGGCGTCGAGCCCCGCGGCGAGCAGCCGCAGCCGGGCATCCTCCGGCCCCAGGGCGCTCACCTCGCGCAGGAAGGCGCCGACCGCGCGGCCCAGCTCCAGCGGCCGCCCCAGCTGGTCACCCTTCCAGAACGGCAGCCGCCCCGGCACGCCGGGCGCCGGTGACACCAGGACCCGGTCGCGCGTGATGTCCTCGATCCGCCACGAGGTGGTGCCCAGGGTGAACACGTCGCCGACCCGCGACTCGTACACCATCTCCTCGTCCAGCTCGCCGACCCGGCCGCCGCCCTTCTTGGGGTCCGCGCCCGCCAGGAACACACCGAACAGGCCCCGGTCGGGGATGGTGCCGCCGGAGGTCACCGCGAGCCGCTGGGCCCCCGGCCGGCCCGTGACCGTCCCGGCGACCCGGTCCCAGACCACGCGCGGCCGCAGCTCGGCGAAGGCGTCCGACGGGTAGCGGCCCGCCAGCATGTCCAGGACGGCGGTGAACGCGGACTCGGGCAGCGAGGCGAACGGCGCCGCCCGGCGCACCACCGTGAGCAGGTCGTCCACCTGCCAGGTGTCGAGCGCCACCATGGCGACCAGCTGCTGCGCCAGCACGTCCAGCGGGTTGGCCGGGATCCGCAGCGACTCGATGGAACCGCTGCGCATCCGCTCGGTCACCACCGCCGCCTGCACCAGGTCCCCCCGGTACTTGGGGAAGACCACGCCCGTGGAGACCGCCCCCACCTGGTGCCCCGCGCGGCCCACGCGCTGGAGCCCGGAGGCCACGGACGGCGGCGACTCGACCTGGACGACCAGGTCGACCGCGCCCATGTCGATGCCCAGCTCCAGGCTGGAGGTCGCCACCACGGCGGGCAGCCGGCCCGCCTTCAGGTCCTCCTCGACCTGGGCGCGCTGCTCCTTGGACACCGAGCCGTGGTGCGCCCTCGCCAGCAGCGGCGGAGCACCCTGCGCCGCACCCGACTGGGCCATGATCTCCGCGGGCGGGGGGCCCTCGGGCGGGGCCTCGCCGGTCGCCCGCTCGTACGCGATCTCGTTGAGCCGGTTGCACAGGCGCTCGGCCAGGCGCCGCGAGTTGGCGAAGACGATCGTGGAACGGTGGGCCTGGACGAGGTCGGCGATCCGCTCCTCGACGTGCGGCCAGATGGACGGCTTGTCGCCGCCCTCCTTTCCCTCGGAGGCGGGCGAGCCGCCCAGCTCGCCCATGTCCTCGACCGGGACGACGACCGACAGGTCGAACTCCTTCCCGGACGGCGGCTGGACGATCTCCACGGCGCGGCCGGGGGAGAGGTAGCGGGCCACCTCGTCCACCGGCCGGACCGTCGCCGACAGGCCGATCCGGCGCGCGGGCCGGGGCAGCAGCTCGTCGAGCCGCTCCAGGGAGAGGGCCAGGTGCGCGCCGCGCTTGGTCCCCGCGACCGCGTGGACCTCGTCGAGGATGACCGTCTCCACGCCGGCGAGGGCTTCGCGCGTGGCCGAGGTGAGCATCAGGAACAGCGACTCGGGCGTGGTGATGAGGATGTCCGGCGGCCGGGTCGCGAGCGCGCGGCGCTCGGCGGCCGGAGTGTCACCGGAACGGATGCCGACCCGGATGTCCGGTTCGGGCAGGCCGAGCCGGACCGACTCCTGGCGGATGCCGGTCAGCGGGGAGCGCAGATTGCGCTCGACGTCCACGGCCAGCGCCTTCAGCGGCGACACGTACAGCACGCGGCAGCGCTTGCGCGGCTCGGCGGGCGGCGGGGACGACGCCAGCCGGTCGAGGGAGGCGAGGAACGCGGCCAGCGTCTTGCCCGAGCCGGTGGGCGCGACCACGAGCACGTCCGAACCGGCGCCGATGGCCCGCCAGGCGCCCTCCTGGGCGGCCGTGGGCGCGGTGAAGGCCCCGGTGAACCAACCACGGGTCGCGGGGGAGAACGAGTCGAGCGCGGACCTGACCATGCCCCCCATCGTGCACCCGCCCACTGACAACCGCCCGGACCTGCGGGAATCCGCCGCCGGTGGCGTGCGCCGGCCGGAGGACCGCCGGGGCGGCCTGCCGCCGAAGGGGAGCGCGGGGGAGAATGGCAGCATGGCGGGCGGCGGTGAACGGGCACGGTACTGGCGGTATCCCGAGCTGCCCGGCGTCGACCTGCTGCACGCCCACTACATCCGCAAGGCCTTCGCCCGGCACACCCACGAGACCTTCGTCTTCGCCGCGATCACCGAGGGCGTCGAGGCCTTCCACTACCGCGACGAACTGGTGCGTGCCGGCCCCGGCCAGATCGCCCTGGTGAACCCGGACACCCCGCACACCGGCCACGCGGGCGTGCCCGAGGGCTGGACGTACCGCACGATCTACCCGGACGCGGAGCTGATCCGGTCCATCGCCGCCGACACCCTCGCCCTGCGCGGTTCCGTCGGCTTCACCTCACCCGTGGTCGACGACCCGCACGCGGCCCGGCTCGTGGTCGGCGTCCACCGCGCCGCCGAGGAGGGCAACGCGCTCGCCGCCGACAGTCTGCTGCGCCTGGTCACGGCCCGGATGCTGCGCAGCCACGGCGGCCTGGTCGCCCCGCTGCCGCCGCGCTCGGCGGGCGCGCGGAACGCGGCACGCGCGCGTGCCGTCCTGGAGGAGCGGATGGCCGACCCGCCGACCCTGGAGCGGCTCGCCGCCGACCTCGGCACCAGCCCCTTCGCGCTGCTCAGGGCCTTCCGCCAGGTGTACGGGATGCCCCCGCACACCTGGCTCACGGACGCGCGCGTGCGGCGCGCCAGACGGCTGCTTGACGCCGGGACCTCTCCGGCGGAGGCGGCCGTCGCGGTCGGTTTCACCGACCAGCCGCACCTCACCCGCCACTTCGCGCGCAGCGTCGGCGTGCCACCGGGGGCGTACCAGCGCGCGCGGGGCGTGGGGACGTACGGGAACGGGGGCTGAGGGAGGGCCGGGGCGCGGCCACCCGGCCCGGCGGGGGCGCGCAAGAACGTACAAGACCGGACGACCGGCGGTCTCGTACCGTCCCTGACGTGGCAGAACAGACAGCACCTCCAGTCATACGGGACGACGGCCCCGCCAAGACCGACGCCGCCGTCGTCCGCGACGCGCTCGGCGTCGGCATCGCCGTCGGGCTCTCCGGGTTCGCCTTCGGCGTGACCTCCGCGGGCTCCGGGCTCACCCTGCTCCAGACCTGCGCGCTGAGCCTTCTGGTGTTCACCGGCGCCTCGCAGTTCGCCCTCGTCGGCGCGCTCGCCGCCGGCGGGAATCCCTTCACCGCGGCCGCCGGAGCCTTCTTCCTGGGCACCCGCAACGCCTTCTACGGGCTGCGCCTCTCCCAGCTGCTCGCCCTGCCGCGGCCCGTGCGGCCCTTCGCCGCGCAGTGGGTGATCGACGAGACGACTGCCGTCGCGCTCGCCCAGCCGAACCGGCGGGCCGCGCGCCTCGGGTTCACCGTCACCGGCCTCACGCTGTACGTCCTGTGGAACCTGACCACCCTGCTCGGCGCCCTGGGCGCGGAGGCGCTCGGCGACACGGCCGCCTGGGGCCTCGACGCGGCCGGACCGGCCGTCTTCCTCGCCCTGCTCGCCCCCATGCTGCGGACGGCGACCGAACGGGCCACCGCGGGTCTCGCCGTCCTCCTCGGGCTCGGACTGCTCCCCGTGCTGCCCGCCGGCGTCCCCGTCCTCGCGGCCGCCCTGGCCGCCCCCACCGTGCTCTGGCTCCAGGGCCGCCGCGCCCGGCACGACGACGCGAAGGGAGAGGGCCGGTGAACGTCTGGATCGCGATCGGCCTGACCGCCGCCGCCTGCTACGTGGTCAAGCTCCTTGGCCTCCTCGTCCCCGCCGGCGCCCTCGAACTCCCGCTCGTCCAGCGGCTCGCGGCCCTGCTGCCCGTCGCCCTGCTCGCGGCGCTCACCGCGCAGCAGACGTTCGGCCAGGGCACCGGTCTCGTCCTGGACGCCCGCGCCGCCGGGCTCGGCGCGGCGGCCCTCGCGCTCGTCCTGCGGGCCCCCTTCCTGGTCGTCGTGGGCGCCGCCGTCCTCGTCACGGCCGGGGTCCGCGCCCTGGCCGGCTGACCTTCCACGCCCCGTGGCGCCCGCACCGGGACGGCACGGGACGCCACGGGACGCCACGGGGCCACGGAGACGCCACGCGGCCGTGGCCTCAGGACGGCGGGAGGCGGGTCAGCCGATGGGTCGGCCGTGCGCGCGGAGCGTGCGCAGGGCCTCGATCGTGACGATCGGCCGCCACTCCAGGGCGGTGCCGGGCGCCCAGACCCGCCAATTGACCGGCCAGCCCCCGTCCTCCTGCTGGTCCGCCGCGAGACGGTCGAGCGACCGGGCCATCTCCTCGTCCGTGAACCAGCGGCGCGCCAGCGAGTCCGGCACGCGCGCGTAGTCGTGCGGGAAGTGGTGCTCGCCGGGCGCGTACCCGTCCGCGACCGGGTACTCGTCCTGCCGGTCCGGGTCCAGGACGGCGAGCCGCCGCTCCCGCACCAGCCGCCCGAGCCGGTCCGCCGCCTTCTCGGCCCGCGGCCGGTCCGGCGCCCCGTCGAGGAAGGCGACGGCGGCCTCGATCTCGTACGGATGCGACTCCTCCAGCGACTCCACGGCCGCCCAGCAGAACTCGGTCGCCCGGAACAGCCAGGCGTTCCAGACCTGGTTGCGGTGCAGCAGCCCGACCACCGGGCCGGTCGTGAGCAGCGAGGCCGGCGGCGCGTCCTCGACCGGGACGAAGGGCGCCACCGGGTAGCCGCGCTGGGAGGGATGGACCGCGGGCAGCGCGCCCTCGTGCGTGGACATCTCCGTGAGGTGGCGGCAGATCCGCTCCACGCGCAGCCCGCCGCAGCGGCCGATGGTGTCCAGGACCCGGAGCGCGTGCGCGGTGTGCAGCGGCTGGCTGACCGGCCCGCGCAGATCGGGTTCGAGTGCGTGGCCGTAGCCGCCGTCCTCGTTGAGGTACGCGGCCAGGGCGGCCTCGACCTGGTCCGCGCCACCGCGCAGGAAGTGGTAGGCGAACCGGCGCTGTTCGAGGACGCGGGCCGTCAGCCAGACGAAGCGCTCGGCGCGAGCCACCGGCGTCGACGACGGAACGGGAGGGGAGGAGTGGGGTTTTTCGGCCATGTTCCGACGTTAGGGGGCGCGGGCCCCGAGACAAGGCCCATGGGCCGGGCTGCACTCTTCGGAGCGGGATACTGGAGTCATGCGGTTGACGATTTTCTGGGAACGCATGGCCGATCACTTCGGTGAGGCCTACGCGGAGTCCTTCGCGCGTGACCACGTGATGTCCGAGCTGGGGGGCCGGACGGTACGGCAGGCACTGGAGGCGGGCTGGGAGGCGAAGGACGTGTGGCGGGCCGTCTGCGCCGCCGTGGACGTACCCGCCGACAAGCGCTGACCCGCGCGCCGGGGAGGCGGTGGCGGCCGGTGGCCGCCCGGGGAGCGACGCGGGGATGTGAGGGGTCCGGGAGGGAATGTCCGCGCGGTGCGCGAGACTGGCGGGGTGGCCCCGACTGACGACAACGAGAAGCCCGAGACGCCCGACCACCACGACACGACCGAGAACCGCGACGGCACGGCACCGCGCGGCGTGAGCCGCCCGAACGGCCCGGCGGCGCCGGACGATGCGCCGGCGGGACGGGCCGCGGCCGACGCGCGGGCGGCGCGCGGCGGCCCAGGCCCGGCCGCGGCCGACACCCCGGGCGACCACCCGGACTCCGGTCAGGCGGCAGGGTCCGGTCCGGCGGCAGGGTCCGGTTCCGCCCCCGCCTCCGGCCCGGCCCCCGGGCCTGCCACCGCCGCCGGCTCCACGTCCGGGTCCGCGCCCCTGGCCGGGAGTCCGGCCGAGTCCGTTCCCGGGCCCGCGCGCATGCCGCGCTGGCTGCCGCGCGCGCTGGTCCTGGCCCTCGCCCTCTACGCCTGCTTCCAGCTCGGGAGCTGGGCCTTCCACCAGCTCATCGGCCTGCTCGTCAACGTCCTGCTCGCCTTCTTCCTCGCCCTCGCCATCGAACCGGCGGTCGGCCGCATGGCGGCGCGCGGGATGCGCCGCGGCCTCGCGACCTTCCTGGTCTTCTTCGGCGTCCTCGTCGTCGGCGTCGGATTCGTCGTCCTGCTCGGCTCGATGCTCGCCGGGCAGATCGTCGCCATGGTCGAGGACTTCCCGAAGTACCTCGACGCGCTGATCAAGTGGACCAACGTCACCTTCCACACCGACCTGTCCCGGGTCGAGGTCCAGGACAGCGTGCTCAGCTCCGAATGGCTGCAGAAGTACGTGCAGAACAGCGCGAGCGGCGTGCTCGACGTCTCCGCCACCGTCCTCGGCGGGCTGTTCCGGCTCCTGACGATCTTCCTCTTCGCGTTCTACTTCGCGGCGGACGGTCCCCGGCTGCGCAGGGCGCTCTGCTCCGTCCTGCCGCCCGCCCGCCAGGCCGAGGTGCTGCGCGCCTGGGAGATCGCCGTCGACAAGACCGGCGGGTACCTCTACTCGCGCGGCCTCATGGCCCTCATCTCCGGTGCCGCGCACTTCGTCCTCTTCGAGATCCTCGAGGTGCCGTACGCGCCCGCGCTCGCCGTGTGGGTCGGGCTGGTCTCGCAGTTCATCCCGACCATCGGCACGTACCTCGCCGGTGCCCTGCCGATGCTGATCGCCTTCACCGTCAACCCCTGGTACGCCGTGTGGGTGCTCGGCTTCGTCGTGGTCTACCAGCAGTTCGAGAACTACGTGCTGCAGCCGAAGCTCACCTCCAAGACGGTGGACATCCACCCGGCGGTGGCCTTCGGCTCCGTCATCGCGGGGACGGCCCTGCTCGGCGCGGTCGGGGCGCTGATCGCCATCCCGGCCGTCGCCACCCTCCAGGCGTTCCTGGGCGCCTATGTGAAGCGGTACGACGTGACGGACGACCCGCGCGTGCACGGCCACCGGCGGTACGGCGAGGCCGTGGTGGCCCGGCTGCAGAAGGCCCTGCACCACAAGAAGGAGCTGTAGGGGCGGAGTCGGCAGCGGTGCGCGGCTTCACAGGTACGAGGGGCCGGTGACCCGGTGCCGGAAGGTGTGCCAGATCCACGCCTGGACGGTCACGAGGAGCGGGGTCACGACCAGCAGGGCGGGGACGAGCAGGGCGAGCGTCGCGGGGGAGGCGGCCCGCTCGGCCAGCGGCAGGGCGGTCCCCGCCACGAGCGGCAGCCCGGCCATCAGGACGGCGGTCAGGGCGAAGGACTGCCACGGGCGCCCCGCCCGTCCGACGAGCCCGCGGGCCCTCTCGTACGGCGGCCCGGTCAGCCGGAGCGCGGCGAACCCCAGCCCGTGCGCGGCGAACAGGGCGGCGACGGCGAGAGCCGTCAGGACGGCCGTGGGGCCCGTCGCGGGGGCGTACGGCCTGCCGGTCAGCAGGGCCGCGAGCAGCCAGCCCCAGGCCAGGGCGACGGTCCAGCTGCCGCAGGTCACGGCGGCGTCGCAGCCGGCGCGCCAGCGCGGCCCCGGGCCCCGGCCGCGCGACCAGAGCCCTGCGTCCCGGACGATCCAGCCGGTGAGGAGCGCGACGAGGACCGGGTACTGAGCGCTCATCAGTTCCCCTTCGAGCGCGGGGAAACAGCCCACGAGGACCCCGGCGGTGGCGACCAGCCAGACCTCGTTGCCGAGGAAGAAGGGGGCGAAGGAGGCGAGGACGAGGCGCCGTTCGCCGTCGTCCCGGCCGAGCCAGGGGACGAGCATGCCGGTGCCGAGGTCCGCGCCCGCGAGCACGAACCAGCCGGCGGAGAAGAAGCCGAGCATGGCGATGGCCGGAATGTCCACGGGGGTGGGTCTCCTCGAGGGGCCGGTGGCCGGGGTGGGGGCCGAAGCCGGAGCGGGGCAGGGTGACAGGGGGCACGGGAGAGACGGGGGCCGGGGGCGGCCGTCCTTCCGGGTCAGTAGCGCGGCGCGGGCAGCGCGTCGGCGGGATCGGGAGCCCCGGAGGCCGGTCCCTCCTTCTGCCCGAGGCCGATCCCCTCCACGGGGCCGCGCCGGGCGTGCCGGGTGAGCAGCCAGGCGTTGAGCACGGCGAGCAGGACGAACAGGGTGGTGAAGACGGTGAGCGAGAGGCGCATGGTCCCGGGGGAGAGGTCGGAGACCGCGTCCTTCGTCCTCAGGAGGCCGTACACGACCCAGGGCTGCCGGCCCGACTCCCGGAAGACCCACCCGCCGATCATCGCGAGTCCGGGCAGCGGGACGGCCGCCATCAGGACGACGTGCCAGAGCCGGAACCGGAAAACGGTCTTCCGGAAGCAGGCCAGGACGACCCCGGCGAAGCACAGGTACATCATCAGGGCGAAGCTGATCAGCATGAGCAGACCGCCGCCTCGGGTCCACGCCTCCGAGGGCACGTAGTCGCCCGGCCCGAAGCGCGCCGACAGCTCCGCCTGAAGCCGGGCGACATCGGCGGTCCGCGCGCCGAACACCGCCGACTTCATCGGCTGGAAGGTGGCGAGGCTCGCGAACTGCAGCCCTCCGAAGACGGCGGTCACCATCAGCGCCGGCGCAGACAGGAACACCCCGATCCGCAGGCTGCGGCCGAAGAACTCCCACTCCGGGCTGCGCCGGAAGAGGTGGTACGCGCTCACCCCGGCCATGAAGAACCCGGCCGTGAGCAGGGAGCCGGCGAGGACGTGGCCGAAGGCGAGGAGCGCGGAGGGGTTCGTCAGGACGGCGACCGGGTCGTCGAGGACGAGTTCGCCGCCCTCGGAGGCGTACCCCACCGGATGGTTGAGGAAGCCGTTGGAGACGAGGATCCAGTACGCGGACAGGTACGCGGTGAGGACGACGACCCAGATCGCGGCCAGATGGGCCCAGCGGTCGAGCCGGTGCCAGCCGAAGATCCACAGGCCGAAGAAGGTCGACTCCACGAAGAAGGCCACGATGGTCTCGACGGCGAGCGAGGCGCCGAGGATGTTGCCCGCCTCATGGGTGAGACCGCTCCACGCCATGCCGAACTGGAACTCCATCACCAGCCCGGTGACGATCCCGACCGCGTAGTTGATCACGTACAGCTGACCCCAGAAGCGCACCATCCGGGCGTCCAGCGGCGTGCCGCCGAACGTCGCCTTCGTCTGGAGCACGGCGACGACGGTCGCGAGCCCCAGGGTGAGGGCGACGAAGAGGAAGTGTCCGCCGGCGGTGAGGGCGAACTGCAGCCGCGCGAGATCGAGTACGTCCTGATGCACACCGCCAGCGTCGGCGTACGGGCCGGGCCGGCGCGTCGGCCCGGGGTGGACACCCGGCGTACGCCGGGAGTGGTGTCCGGCCGCGCCGGCGTACTCCCTCAGTTGTGGGCCGGAGGCTCAGGAGGGGGGCGGGGCGGACCCGGCGGTCAGGCCAGCCAGCCCGGTGTGATCATCCCCGACTCGTACGCGGGGATGACCAGCTGGGCTCGGTCGCGCACGCCCAGCTTCGTCATGATGCGGCTCACATGGGTCTTCGCGGTCGCGGGCGACAGCACCAGCCGGCCCGCGATCTCGTCGTTGGACAGCCCCGCGCCCACCAGGCCGAGCACCTCGCGTTCGCGCTCGGTGAGGGCGTTCAGACGGGGCGCAGGATCGGGCTGCCGGCCGATCCGCCCGGCGAACTCGGCGATCAGCCGGCGGGTCACGGCCGGGGCGATCAGCGCGTCGCCGCGCGCGACCACCCGTACCGCGTGCAGCAGTTCCATCGGCTCGGTGTCCTTGACGAGGAAACCGGAGGCGCCGGCGCGCAGCGCCCCGTACACGTGGTCGTCCGCGTCGAAGGTCGTCAGGACGACCACCCGGACCTCCGCGAGGTCGCCGTCCGAGGTGATGCGGCCGGTCGCCGCCAGGCCGTCGAGCACCGGCATCCGGATGTCCATGAGGACGACGTCGGGCCGGAGCTCCCGGGCGAGTGCGACGGCCTGCTCGCCGTCCCCCGCCTCGCCGACCACCTCGATGTCCTCCTCGCCGGAGAGGATCGACCGGAATCCGGCCCGGACCAGGTTCTGGTCGTCGGCGAGCACGACACGGATCATCGGGGGTCCTCCTCGGAGGCGGGGGTGGGCGGTGGTGCGACGGGGGGCCCGGCGCGTTCCCCGGTACGGGCGCCTCCCGCGGGTCCCTGCGGGCCACGAGCCACGGGCGGGGCGGCCGGGGAGCCGGTCGTGGGGCTGGTCCCGGGACCGGATGCCGGCCCGTGTGCGGCCCCGGCGGCCTCGGCGCCGGGCGGTCCGGGCGGTCCGGGTGGGCGGAACGGCAGCCGGGCGTCCACGAGGAAGCCGCCGCCGGGCACGCCACGGGCGGTCAGCTCGCCCCCGAACGCCCTCGCCCGCTCCGTCATGCCCCGGATGCCGCTGCCCGGCGGCCGGCCCTCGGGGGCGCCGTCCCCGTCGTCCCGGACCCGGAGCCGTACCGCCTCGGCGCCCCACTCCACGGTGACCGTCACCGTACGGGCACCCGCGTGGCGGGTGACGTTCGTCAGAGACTCCTGCACGATCCGGTACGCGGCCAGGTCGACGGGCGGCGGCAGCGGTACGGGCCTGCCGACGGCCTCCGTACGGACGTCGAGGCCCGTGGCGCGGGCCCGCTCGGCCAGGTCGCCCAGGAGGGCGAGGCCGGAGGCCGGGGCGGTCGGGGTGGACTCGTCGGCCCGGCGCAGCACCCCGAGGGTGGCCCGGAGCTCGCGCATCGCGTCCTTGCTGGTCGCCTTCACCGCCTCCAGGGCCTCCGTGGCGGTGGCGAGGGCGGCCTCGGGTTCGGGGCCCTTGGCGAGCCGGTGCAGCGCCGCGCCCGACTGCACGTTGATGAGGGAGACGGTGTGTCCGAGGACGTCGTGCAGTTCGCGTGCGATCCGCAGCCGCTCCTCGGTGGCGCTCTGCCGGGCACGCGCCTCCTGCTCCCGCTCGGCCGCGAGGGCCCGCTGCTCCACCTCGTGCAGATAGGCGAGCCGGGTGCGCTGGGCGCGGCCCACCGCGACCAGGCTGATCAGCCAGCCGGCCAGCATGGCGAGGGAGGTGTCGTCGATCTGCCGGTGGCCGGGCTGCTGCCGGATCTCGCCGACCCCGACCGCGAGGAGGGTGACGGCGGCGAGCGCGACGGCGGCGGCGAACCGGCCCTCGGCGGCCGTCGTGTAGAGCGCGACCGCGAAACTGATCATGAGCGGTCCGTCCTGCGCCGTCAGCGGGTAATAGACCACGCAGGCGAGGAGCGTCGCGGCGGCCACGGCGACGGGCCGCCTGCGCCGGAGGTACAGCACCCCGCAGGCCGCCACGAGCAGTGCCCAGCCGAGGGCCGTACGCAGCGGCGGCTCGCCCGCGCTCCGCGCGCCGGCCAGCGTCCAGACCGCCACGACCAGGAGGACGAGGCCCGCCACGAGGGCGTCGGCGGCCCGCGGCGGGAGGCGGTGGCCGCCGGCGGCGCGCAGGGGGAGGGGCATGGGTCGAAGGATAGGCGGCGGGGGGAGACGGGGCCCGCCGCCACCGGTATAGTCAAAAAAGTGAATAGGTGTGGGGTGGGGGACGAAGGCAGGCCGGGAGACGGCGGGGCCGGCATACCGCAGGACACGCGGACGCGCCGGCTCCACGGGTCACCGGGCTTCGGCCGGGGGCCCGGAGCCTCTTGGCGCTACGTCGCGCTGGGCGACAGCCAGACGGAAGGCGTGGGCGACGGCGACGACATCCACGGCCTGCGCGGCTGGGCGGACCGGCTCGCCGAACTGCTCGCCCGGCACCACCCGGACCTGCGGTACGCCAACCTGGCCGTACGGGGCCGGCTCGCCGGCCAGGTGCGCGCCGGCCAGCTCGGCCCCGCCCTCGCCCTGCGCCCGGACCTCGCGACCGTCGTCGCCGGCGTCAACGACCTGATGCGGCCCCGGTTCGACGCGGACGAGGTGGCCGGCCACCTGGAGGCGATGTTCGCCGAACTGACCGCGCACGGCGCCCGCGTCGCGACGCTCACCTTCCCCGACGTCGGCAGGCTGGTCCCGCTCGCCCGCCCCCTCGGCTCCCGCGTCCGGGCCCTCAACACGCGCATCCGGCAGGCCGCCGACCGGCACGGCGTCGTCGTCGCCGAGACGGCCGGCCCACCTGTCGTCACCGACCCGCGCCTGTGGAGCCCCGACCGGCTGCACGCGTCCCCGCTCGGCCACACCCGCATCGCGGCGGCCGTCGCCCACGCCCTCGGCCTCCCCGGCAGCGACGACTCGTGGACGCAGCCGCTGCCGCCGCCGCAGACCCCGCTCCCCTCCCCGCTCGCCACCCTCGGCGCCGAATTGCGGTGGGCGGGCACCTTCCTGGGCCCCTGGCTCGGCCGCCGCCTGCGCGGCCGTTCCTCGGGCGACGACCGCCACGCCAAGCGGCCGGAACTCCGCGCGGTGACGGGGGCCTGAACCGAAAGGCGAGGTACGGGCGTTGCGGAGGGGTCCTCCACCCTCGAGCCGCCGACGGCGTGCCCGGTGTGCCGCGGGCCCGGTGGAGCCGCCGGTCAGGAGACGGTGGCCGGCGGCGGGGTCCACCGGTGGGTGGGGGGCACCGTGCCCGGGACGCCGTACTCCTTGCGGAGGTCCTCGGGGATGGCGTAGTGCATGACGCGGCCGCGGGTCAGGGAGGACAGCTCGAAGATCGTGGTGAGGTGGCCGAGACGGTCCAGGGCCCAGGCGCCGAGCGGGAAGCGGTCCTCGACGGTCTCCAGGACGCCGAGGAGGTGGGGCACCGCCTTGACGAGGGTGTCCCAGCGGGTGCGCGGCACACCGAGCCAGTCCGCGCAGGTGTCGCCGACGAGGTGGCGGATCAGGGCCGAGACGATGGGGTCGAAGAGGGTGCCGGGCACGACCTCCTCGTACAGGTCGATCAGCTGACGGGTCAGCCGGACGCCCTCCTCGGAAGGGCCCATGTGCCGGATCATGTACAGGTCGAGGAACTGCCGGGCCTCCTCGAGGGTCTTGGGGACGGCGTCCTGGTCGACGCCGAGCATCGCGCCCACCACCCGCCACGCGTAGTAGTAGGCCCGCGCCCCCTCCGTCGACATGTGGATGCCGAGGCGGTGGAGGCTGTCCAGGACGAGCATCGAGAAGAACATCTGCCCGCCGAGCATGTCCTCCTGACAGATCGGCGTGCCGAGCGCGGCGGTGTCCCACCGGTTCTCGCGCAGGAGGTGGTGGCGGATGGAGGCGTGCAGGAGACGGACCTTCTGGGCGGCCGGGATGAAACGGCTGCCGGCCTCGAAGGCGTCCGGCTGCATCAGGTAGACGGTGAACTGGCCCGTCTCCGCCATGCGCTTGGAGGGGTAGTTCAGGCCGTGCGTCGCCGACAGCAGCTTGGCCACGTGCGGGACGACGTAACAGGCGGGCATCGCCGCGAAGGAGAGGGCCGTGGAGATGTGCACGTTGTTGTCGATGAAGAACAGCCGTGCCTTCTCCATCTCCGCCCAGTCGACCCAGCTCGGCGGGGTGCGGGTGGCTTCCAGGTACTCCCGCGCGACGTCCGGCAGCCCCTCGGGGAGGGGCGCTCCCGCGGTGGAGACGTACCGCATGAGCGTGTTGAACGTGCCCACCTGGCCGCTCTCGAAGAGTGCGGCCACGGTCGCGTCGGCGAGTTCGTCACCGGCCTGGCGCAGGGCGGCCATCGACGCCTCGGTGTAGGTCACGGGAGGGGACTCCTTGTCTGGGACGGGATCGGCCACGGAGGGCGGGGCCGTGGGGCCGGCGGTGCGGACGTACGCGGCGGGCGCGGGGGTACGGGGAGGGCGGCGCGGGGGCCGGGAACGGTGCGGGTCCGGCGCGGCGGTCCGGCGAGGGGCCGGTGCGGGGTCACGCCAGGCGGACCGCCACCGAGCGGGCCAGGGCGGTCAGGGCGGCGGCGGCACGCGCCGGCAGCACCAGGTCGTGGAGGGCGGCCAGCGCCTCCTCGACCCGGGCGCCGATCATGTCCTCCACGCGGTCGGGGGACTTCAGCCGCCGCATCACCCCGCGGACGGTCTCCAGCGCCTCCGCGTCCGGTTGCCGGCCGAGGAGCGCGCGCAGCCGCTCACGGTCCTCGTCGCCGGCGAGGCGCCAGGTCTCCGCCAGGAGGGCGGTGGGCCGGTGGCCCCGGACGTCGTCGGTGCCGGCCTTCCCGGTCACGGCCGGGTCGCCGAACAGGCCGAGCAGGTCGTCGCGCAACTGGAAGGCCTCACCGAGCGGCAGCCCGTACGCCGAGTAGCCCTCACGGAGCCGCGCGCCGGCTCCGGCGAGGGCGCCACCGATCAGCAGGGGCTGCTCCACGGTGTACTTGGCGGTCTTGTAGCGGATCACCTTCAGCGAAATCTCCGTGTCGTGCACGGCTCCGGTACGGAGGATCTCCAGGCACTCGCCCGCGATGAGCTCCCGGGCCATCACGGTCCACAGCGGCCGGGCCCGGCCCAGGTAGGCGGCGGGCAGGCCGCAGATGGCGAACAGCTGCCCGGCCAGCGCCATGAGCAGGTCGCCCACGAGCATCGCGAGCGACCGCGCGGCGGTGTCCGTGCCGGCGCCGCCGCGCAGGTCGTCCGGGGGACGGTTCCGTACGGCTCCGCGCAGGGCGACGTGGACGGTGGGTCGTCCGTGCCGCAGGGCGCTGTCGTCGATCAGGTCGTCGTGCACGACGGCGGCGGCGTGCACCAGCTCCATGGACGCCGCCGCCCGTACCAGCGCGTCGCTGTCCGGCTGGCCGGCCGCGCGCCAGCCCCAGTAGCAGAACGCCGCCCGCAGCCGCTTGCCGTCCGCGACGGCGGCCTCCAGCTGGGCGGCCACCGGCGCGAGGGCCGGGTCGATCTCGGCGAACCGGTCGGCCTCCTCGGCGACGAACCGGCGCAGGACCTCGTCCACGCGGGCCTTGAACGCGGCCGGCTCCCACCCGTCAGACGTCATCGGAGGTCCGCTCCCGGGCGGCCAGGGCGTGCCGGGCGAGCACCTCCAGGTGCGCCGGCGGCGCCGCGGCGTACCGGTCGAGCACCAGGCGTCCGCGCGCGGCGAGGTCCTGCTCGGCCTGCGCCGCCAGCTCCGTGGCGTCCGAGCGGCGCAGCAGCCCCCGTACGGTCCCCAGGGCCGTGCCCAGGGCGCTCACCGCCAGATCGGCCAGCCCGGCCGCCACCAGCAGGGCCTGCTCGTCCAGACCGCGCCGTCCCGCTTCTCGCATGTCGCCTTCCACCCCGCACGTCCGGGCGGCACCGGACGCGCCGCCGCCACCGAGCATGGCGCGGGGCCGGGGCAGAGCACGGCGAAACTCACGATCGGGTGATCTTGTCGCTCGGCCGTACGGGTGGGCGTGCGCGGGTGTTCACGGCGCCGCCGAGCCCCGCCGCGCTCCGTGTCAGGGGCTCCAGTAGTCGGCGCGCGGGAGCTCGATCCAGAGGTCGGCGGGGCCGACCACGGCTCGCCGGCCGGTCGGACGCAGCCCCGTGAAGGCGCAGGAGTAGCCGATGGGATCGTTCTGGTAGAGGTACGCAGCCAGCACGTCCGCGGGGCCGTCGTTCACGTCCGGTCCTCCGCCGGGGTGCAGCTCCGCACCCTCGATCCTGCCGTCGCGGGCGATCATGCCCTGGTTGCCGCTCTTGGGGTTGGCGTAGAGGCCGTAGCAGACCGTCCCGGCGGACAGCCGGGTCAGCACGCCCGGCATCTGCGGCGCGTATCCCCAGGGCTGGGTGACGACGCAGCCGCCCGGCACGGACGTCACGCCGACGATCCACAGGGTCTCGTCCAGGTCGTACGCGTACGGGTCCTCCCTCAGCTCGTCGATGAAGTCGTCGTCCACGGGCAGCCCGTCGAGACGGCGGACGGCCTCCTCCGCGTCGATCCCGGCCACGCAGGCGAGGCCCGTCCCCTCGTGGTGGAAGGTGCCCAGGGCCGCGGTGAGCCGCCGGGCCTCCTCCACCGCCGCCCGCTCGGCGTCGGTCAGACGGATGCCCTCCGGCACCGGGAACAGATCCGGGGTCGGCCCGGCCAGGCTCAGCCGGCCCGGTGACCAGCCGCCGAGCGACACGCGCCAGGGGTCCGCGCCGGCGGCGGCGAGAGCACGCGCGTT
This sequence comes from Streptomyces sp. NPDC126503, assembly GCF_040302405.1. Taxonomy (NCBI): domain Bacteria; kingdom Bacillati; phylum Actinomycetota; class Actinomycetes; order Kitasatosporales; family Streptomycetaceae; genus Streptomyces; species Streptomyces sp. NPDC126503. Next base: position 329,894 of record NZ_JBEORS010000005.1, on the reverse strand, counting down.
CTCCGGTCTCCTGGCCAGGACGGCGTCCCACAGGGCCGTCACGCCGTTCTCCAGGGCGTCGACGTCCGTCACGCGGGCGGCCAGCTCCGCCACGACCTCCGGGGAACCGAACACCGCCGCCCGGTGCAGCGGCCGGCCCCCCGGCCCGCGCTCCGGGTCCGCGCCCGCGTCGAGGCGCCGGCGGATGCCGTCGGCATCCGTCCAGTCCCACCCCATCCCGGCCCAGCCGTCGCTCTCTCCGGTCACCGCTCCCCCTGTGCTGTCGTCCGATCCGCACCCCACGCTCGCACACGGGTCCGACAACGCCCCCGTGGTGCGGTTTCCGGCGGGGTGGCGGGTGTGGGGAGGGGCGGCGCCGCCCCTCCCCGGCCCGCGCCGACGAACCCTGAGCGCGTGCCGATCGGACTCGACGGACAGACACGGGTGGAGAAGATCGGCCCCGAGCCGGCCACGTGGGCGGGCGGCGCCGGACGCTCCCCGCGGGCCCCTGCGTGGCGTGCTTGACACTAAAATCGAACATGCTTTCTCATGAGGGTCCGGCCCCTGGAATCACGGGCTCACCGCCGAGTTGTCCACAGGCCGGAGGGGACGCCGGGGCCCATTGTCAGTGGCAGGGGTTAGCGTCTTTCACATGAAGCGATCGACTCAAGCAAACCGGGTGGAACCCATGGCAGGAACCGACCGCGAGAAGGCGCTCGACGCCGCGCTCGCACAGATTGAACGCCAATTCGGCAAGGGCGCCGTGATGCGCATGGGTGACCGGATCCAGGAGCCGATCGAGGTGATCCCCACCGGATCGACCGCCCTCGACGTCGCCCTCGGCGTCGGCGGCCTCCCGCGCGGCCGTGTCGTGGAGATCTACGGCCCCGAGTCCTCCGGCAAGACGACCCTGACCCTGCACGCCGTGGCCAACGCGCAGAAGGCCGGCGGCCAGGTCGCCTTCGTGGACGCCGAGCACGCGCTCGACCCCGAGTACGCCCGCAAGCTGGGCGTCGACATCGACAACCTCATCCTGTCCCAGCCGGACAACGGTGAGCAGGCGCTCGAGATCGTCGACATGCTGGTGCGCTCCGGCGCGCTCGACCTGATCGTCATCGACTCCGTCGCCGCGCTCGTCCCGCGCGCGGAGATCGAGGGCGAGATGGGCGACTCGCACGTCGGTCTCCAGGCCCGCCTGATGAGCCAGGCGCTCCGGAAGATCACCAGCGCGCTCAACCAGTCCAAGACCACCGCGATCTTCATCAACCAGCTCCGCGAGAAGATCGGCGTGATGTTCGGCTCGCCGGAGACCACGACCGGTGGCCGCGCCCTGAAGTTCTACGCCTCCGTGCGCATCGACATCCGGCGCATCGAGACCCTCAAGGACGGCACCGAGGCGGTCGGCAACCGCACCCGCTGCAAGGTCGTGAAGAACAAGGTCGCGCCCCCCTTCAAGCAGGCCGAGTTCGACATCCTCTACGGCCAGGGCATCAGCCGTGAGGGCGGTCTGATCGACATGGGCGTCGACCACGGCTTCGTCCGCAAGGCCGGCGCCTGGTACACGTACGAGGGCGACCAGCTGGGCCAGGGCAAGGAGAACGCCCGCAACTTCCTGAAGGACAACCCCGACCTCGCCAACGAGATCGAGAGGAAGATCAAGGAGAAGCTCGGCGTCGGTGTCCGGCCGGAGGCCCCGTCGGCCGAACCCGCCGCGGACGCGGCCGCCGGTGCGGAGGCGGCGGGCGCGGACGACGCCGCCAAGGGCGTCCCGGCCCCCGCGGCCAAGGCCGTGAAGGCGACCAAGGCCACCGCGGCCAAGAGCTGAACCGGTGACCGGTCGCACCGAACGGCCGGGTGACAGCCCCGACTCGTCGAGGGCCGAGAAGGAGCTGTCACCCCAGGATCCGGCCGAGCGGGCGCGGGCGATCTGCCTGCGCCTGCTCACCGGGACCCCACGCACCCGGAAGCAGCTCGCCGACGCCCTGCGCAAGCGGGAGATCCCCGACGAGGTGGCGGAAGAGGTGCTCTCCCGCTTCGAGGACGTGGGGCTCATCGACGACGCCGCCTTCGCCGGCGCCTGGGTCGAGTCCCGCCACCACGGCCGCGGCCTGGCCCGCCGCGCCCTCGCCCGGGAGCTGCGGACCAAGGGGGTCGAGCCCGCCCTGATCCAGGAGGCGGTGGAGCGGCTCGACTCCGAGCGGGAGGAGGCCACCGCCCGCGACCTGGTCGAGCGCAAGCTCCGTGCCACCCGGGGCCTCGACCGCGACCGGCGCCTGCGCCGGCTCGCCGGGATGCTCGCCCGCAAGGGCTACCCCGAGGGCATGGCGCTCCGCGTCGTCCGCCAGGCCCTGGAGGCCGAGGGCGAGGACACGGAGGGCCTCGACGAGCCCTTCTGACCCGCCGCGCGCCGACACGGCTCGCCCGGTCCCGCCCCGGCCCCCGTTCCGCGCGCCCGCCGCCGCCCGGGACACCCAGCCTCGGCCCGGCCTCTCAGAGCCCCGGGCCGCCCAGTCCTTCAGCGCCCCGGCCCGGCCCGTCCCCGGATCGCCGGCCCCCGGGTCGCCTCAGCGTGGCCTCCCCGGACCGCCGGCCCCTGGGTCGCCTCAGCGTGGCGTCCCCGGACCGCCTCAGCGCCCCATACCGCCCCTGGACCCGTCCAGTCCCGGACCGCCGGCCCGGCCGGCCACCTCCTCGCAGCCGGCCGGCCGGACCTCGCGGTCTCCCGGCCCCCTCAGCGTTCCCTGGCCGGCCGGAGGACCGGGAGGCCCGCCGCCTTCCAGGCCTGGAAGCCGCCGATGAGGTCGGTGGCCCGGTGGAGACCCAGGCGGCGGAGGGACTCGGCCGCCAGGGAGGAGGCGTAGCCCTCGTTGCACAGGACCACCACCCGCAGGTCATGGCCGACCGCCTCGGCCGCGCGGTGGCTGCCCAGGGGGTCAAGCCGCCACTCCAGCTCGTTGCGCTCCACGACCAGCGCGCCCGGGATCAGTCCGTCCCGCTCGCGCAGGGCGGCGTAGCGCGTGTCCACCAGGAGCGCGTCACCCGCGCGGTACGCCTCGTAGGCGGCGCGCGGCTCGATCCGGTCGAGGCCCGACCGGACCCGCTCCAGCAGCTCGTCGATCCCCACCCGTGCGCCCGCGGTCACCCGACCGCCGTCCGTCCGTTCCCCGGTCACCGACCCGTCCCTCCTCGTCGTCGCGCTCACTGCCAGTCCTCCGGGCGCTCGACCTGCTCCAGGCGGAGCACCGCGCCGGTCCGGCTGAAGCGCCGGATCAGCGGCAGCGGCGGGTAGTAGGCGTGCACCGACACCGCGTGGGTGTCGGGAGACTCGTTGAGCACCTCGTGCACATGGTGACGGCCGAAGGCGCGGCCCTCGCCCGCCGGGAGCCGCCGCGGGCGGTCGACCCCCTCGGCCAGTTCCAGCGTCTTCCAGCCGCGTGCCGGGAGCCGCACCGCCAGCGCGTGCTCGGTCAGGGAACCGGCCGCCGTGGCGAAGGCACCGACCGACTCGGCGTGGTCGTGCCAGCCCGTGCCCGTGCCGGGCGGCCAGCCGATGAGCCAGGCCTCACTGCCACCGGGGCCGTCGAGCCGCACCCAGGTACGGCCCTCCGGATCGAGCGGCAGGGAGGCGACGAGCGCGCGGTCGGCGGCGGTGCGGCGCACGAAGTCGAGGAGATCGGCCGCGGTGGGGGCACCGGACGCGGCGCCGCGGGAAGCACCGCCCTCGGCGGACCAGCCCCGGGAGGCGGGGAGTTCGGGAGCGGCACCGGACGAGGGCACCGGGACGTGCGGGGGCAGGGGAGAAGACTGAGACACGAAAGGACCGTCCTGGGGAGCGCGAGTGGACGCGCGCGCCGGCCCGGCAGCGTCCGCGGGACCCGGGCGTCGGCAGGGCGGAAGCCGGAGGACGGCCGGGCAGGCGTCAGGACGGAAAGGCGGCAGGGCGCGCGCGGGAAAACGGCGGGATCAGCAGGACGGACGACACACGCAGCCCGCGTACCGCAGAAGGTCCATATGAACCCTCCGCCACAGGCGCACATCGGTGTCGGTCACGCTCCGGAGTACACCACGCGCGCCCGCCGGAATCAACGCACGTCCACCGTACGGTCGCTGCCCACGGCCACCGGGGCGTCCGGGGCGCCGCCGCGGACCGCGTCCGCGGCCGCGTACAGCTCCTCGGGGCGGACCCCCGCGAAGGAGGCGGCGAGGTGCCCGTCGGGCCGGATGAGCAGGACGGCGTGGGCGGCGGCGCCCGGGTACGCCTCCGTCACCAGGACCTCGGCCTTCACCGGCAGGGCGCGTACCGCCTCCTCCAGACGCGGCATCACCCCGGCGCCGCGCCAGTGCCGCCGGTCCCACACCCCCGTGCCCGGGGCGACCAGGAGGACCAGCAGGCGGCCCTGGCCCAGCCGGTCCCGGAGCCGTACGGTCGTCCCGTCCGGCGCCGTCACGCGGACGTCCTCGACCGGCGAGCCGGCCGGCGTGCCCACCGGGGCGTTCCCCTCGGCGGGCAGCGGCGCGAGCGGGGAGTGCGGATACGACGGAGGCGCGCCCAGCGGGCCGCGCCCCACCTGCGCGTCGGAGAGGAGGGCGTCGTGGCCGCGCGCGGCCCCCGGCAGGTAGCTCCGTAGCCCCCCGCCGCCGCGCAGCACCGGTAGCGAGTGGTCCGCCGCGCGCAGCCGGGCCGCGACGGCCGGGCGGCGCTCGCTCTGGTAACTGTCGAGCAGGGCGTCCGAGGCCCCCTGATGCCAGGTCAGGGCGAGTTTCCAGGCGAGGTTGTCCACGTCCCGCAGTCCCTCGTCGAGGCCCTGGGTGCCGACCGCGCCCAGCAGGTGCGCCGCCTCCCCGGCGAGCAGCACCCGGTCCACGCGCCAGCGCCGGGCCAGCCGGTGGTGCAGCGTGTACACGCCGGTGTCGAGGAGCTCGTACGGGGGAGTGGTGCCGTCGCACCAGCCGGCCAGGGTCTCGCGGATCCGGGTCACCAGCACGTCCGGGGTGACCAGCTCGCCCCGGGGCGGCAGCAGCCAGTCGATCCGCCACACCCCGTCGGGCAGCGGCCGGGCCGAGATCTCCTCGCCGCCGGCGCGCCACGGCGGCTGACGGTGCAGCAGGGCCTCGCCGGGCCAGGGGAGTTCGGTGCGGAGCGCGGCGACGGCGTGCCGTTCCACCGCCGTACGGCCGGGGAAACGGACGCCGAGCAGCTTGCGCACGGTGGAGCGGGCGCCGTCGCAGCCCACGAGATGGCTGCCGCGCCACCAGGTGCCGGCCGGGCCCCGGGTGCGGGCGGTGACCCCGTCACGGTCCTGCTCGATCGTGTCGAGCCGGGCCTCGGTCACCAGCTGGATCAGCCTCTCCCGGGAGACGGCGTCCCGCAGGCCCCGGGCGAGCGCGTGCTGCGGGATGTGCAGGGGGGCCGCCGGGCCGTCCGCCCCCTCCTCGCCCGTACCGGAAAGCCCCAGGTCGAGGGTGAGCCGGCGGACCACCTGACGGCGGCGCACGCCGCGCCAGGCGACCCAGCGGAGGCCCTCGTCACGCAGGGTGGTGCAGCCGAGCCGTTCGACCGTCGCGGCCATGTCGGCGCGGAGCACGACCGTGCGCGCGGGGCGGGGTTCCTCCGTGCCAGGACCCTCGTCGAGCACGACGCTGGGCACGCCCTGCGCCGCGAGGGCGAGGGAGAGCGCGAGACCGACCGGCCCCGCGCCCACGACGATCACCGGGTCCACGGCACGGCTCCTGAAGGCCGGACGGTCATGGGGACAGCACAGCTCAGTGTGGCACGGGCCCGGTGCTTGATCACAGACCGTATGCAACCCACCGGAGGGTTTCGCGTCAAGTGACGGGGTGGGCGTGGTGCGGCTGACGTGAGGTCAGTGCCGCACCCGCCCGCTTCGGTCCTGTCGCGGACCCCGTCCGGGTCAGACCTCGCTGACGGCCTGCGACGACAGCTCGGGCGCGCCGCCCTGGGCGGGGACCTGCGCGACCGGGGTCTTCCGGCCCTGCCGGAGCCGCTTCTCCAGCCATCCGGCGAAGCTGGTCAGGAGGGCGTTGAGGACGATGTAGATCAGCGCGATCACCGTGAGGGTGGCGATCGTGTTGGCGCCGTAGTTGGCCGTGATCTGCCGGTTCTGGCTGAGCAGCTCGCCGAAGCCGAGCACCGCGCCGCCGAGCGCCGTGTCCTTGACGATGACCACGAGCTGGCTGACGAGGGCCGGCAGCATGACGGTCACCGCCTGCGGCAGCAGGACGTACAGCATGCTCTGGCCCTTGCGCATGCCGAGCGCCACGGCCGCGTCGCTCTGACCCCGGGGCAGCGAGAGCACGCCGGCCCGGACGACCTCGGCGATCACCGAGGCGTTGTAGAGCACCAGGCCGGTGACGACCGCGTACAGCGGGCGGAAGTCCGAGCTGACGGTGGTGAACTTCGCGTAGAGCTGGCTCGCGAAGATCATCAGGAGCAGCACCGGGATGGCGCGGAAGAACTCGACGATCGCGCCGACGGGCACGCGCACCCAGCGGTGGTCGGAGAGCCGGCCGATGCCGAGGGCCGCGCCGAGGGGCAGCGCGATCAGGATGGATAGCGCGGCGGCCTTGAGGGTCTCGGTGAGGCCGGGCAGGAGGTACGTCGTCCATACCTCGGCATCGGTGACGAAGGGGCTCCACTTGTCCGCGTCCAACTGGTTCTTGGCGGCCAGGGCGGAGAGCACCCAGTAGGCCACCAGACCGAGGACCGCCACGAAGGCGATCGTGTAGAGGACGTTGCGCCGCTTGGCGCGCGGGCCGGGAGTGTCGAACAGGACGGAACTCATCGCTTCACCGCCAGTCGCTTGGCCGCCCAGCCGAGGATCAGGCCGGTGGGGAGGGTGAGAACGATGAAGCCGAAGGCGAAGAGGGCGAAGACGGCGAAGAGCGCGTCGGCCTCGTTCTCGATCATCTCCTTCATCAGGAACGCCGCCTCGGCGGCGCCGATCGCGGCTGCCACGGTGGTGTTCTTGGTGAGGGCGATCAGGACGTTGGCGAGCGGGGCCACCGCGGCGCGGAAGGCCTGCGGGAGGACGACCAGGGCGAGGACCTGGGTGAAGGTCAGGCCCAGCGCGCGGGCGGCCTCGGCCTGCCCCGGCGGCACGGTGTTGATGCCCGAGCGCAGCGCCTCGCAGACGAAGGTGCCGGTGTACGCGATGAGGCCGAGGACGGCGAGCCGGAAGCCGATGTCCTCGGAGCGCTCCCCGCCGAGCGTGATGAGCAGGGTCTGGTTGAGGCCCAGCAGGCAGCCGACGATGACCACCGTCAGCGGGGTGTTGCGGACGATGTTCACGTACGCGGTGGCGAAACCGCGCATCAGCGGGACCGGGCTGACCCGCATGGCGACCAGGGCCGTGCCCCAGATCAGCGAGCCGATCGCCGAGTAGAGGGCGAGTTTCGCCGTCACCCAGAAGGCGCCGAGCAGGTCGTACTGCCCGGAATCAAGAAAGTCGAACACGATGCCCCGCGCTCTCCCCTGGTGGTCGGTCGGTGTGGAGGCCGGTGCGTGGGCAGCGGCCGGTGCCGGTGTGACGGCCGCCCGCGAACGGGGCGGCCGTCACGGACCGGGCGGGGTGGCTCAGCCGGTGATCTTCGGCGCCGGGTCGTTCTTGTAACCCGAGGGGCCGAAGTGCTGCTTGACGAGCTTGTCCCAGGTGCCGTCGGAGACCATCTTCTCCAGCGCCTTGTTGATCTTGCCCTTGAGGTCGGCGTCGCCCTTCTTCAGGCCGATGCCGTAGTTCTCGTCGCTCAGGGAGAGGCCGGCGAGCTTGAACTTGCCCTGGTGCTCCTTCTGCGCGGCGTAGCCCGCGAGGATGGAGGCGTCCGTGGTCAGGGCGTCGACGGCCTTGTTCTCCAGGCCGGTCAGGCACTCGGAGTAGCCGCCGAGCTGCTGGAGGTCGGCCTTCGGGGCCAGCTTGTCCTTGACGTTCTGCGCGGAGGTGGAGCCGGTGACCGAGCAGAGCTTCTTGGAGTTGAGGTCCTCGACCTTGGTGATCGAGTTGTCGTCGGCGCGCACCAGCAGGTCCTGGTGGGTCACGAAGTACGGGCCGGCGAAGTCGACCTCCTTGAGGCGCTTCTCGGTGATCGAGTACGTGCCGACGATGAACTTCACGTCGCCGTTCTTGATCATGTTCTCGCGCTCGGCGGAGGGCGCCTGCTTCCAGTTGATCTTCTCCTCGGCGAAGCCGAGCTCCTTGGCGACGTAACGGGCCACGTCCACGTCGAAGCCGGCGTACGTGCCGTCCGGAGTCTTCAGGCCCAGGCCGGGCTGGTCGAACTTGATGCCGATGTTGATCTTGTCGCCGTTGCTGCCCGAGTCGGAACCGGAGCCGCAGGCGGTGGCGGTGAGCGCGAGGACGACGGCGGCCGAGGCGGCGGCGGAGATCTTGCGGAGCTTCATGGAGGAACGTCCCTTGACTAGCGTTGAGTTGGGAAGGATAGGTCCGAACTCGCTCAGTGGTGAAGGATCTTGGACAGGAAGTCCTTGGCGCGATCGCTGCGCGGATTGCTGAAGAACTCGTCGGGCGTCGCCTGCTCGACGATCCGGCCGTCGGCCATGAACACGACCCGGTTGGCCGCGGAGCGGGCGAAGCCCATCTCGTGCGTGACCACCACCATCGTCATGCCCTCCCTGGCCAGCTGCTGCATGACCTCCAGGACCTCGTTGATCATCTCCGGGTCGAGCGCGGAGGTCGGCTCGTCGAACAGCATGACCTTCGGGTCCATGGCCAGCGCGCGGGCGATCGCCACACGCTGCTGCTGGCCGCCGGACAGCTGCGCCGGGTACTTGTCCGCCTGCGTGGCCACGCCCACCCGGTCGAGCAGCGAACGGGCCTTCTCCTCCGCCGCCTTCTTCTCCGTCCTGCGGACCTTGATCTGCCCCAGCATCACGTTCTCGAGCACCGTCTTGTGCGCGAAGAGGTTGAACGACTGGAAGACCATGCCCACGTCGGAACGGAGCCGGGCCAGCTCCTTGCCCTCGGCCGGCAGCGGCTTGCCGTCGATGGTGATCGTCCCGGAGTCGATGCTCTCCAGCCGGTTGATCGTCCGGCACAGCGTCGACTTGCCGGACCCGGAGGGGCCGATGACGACGACGACTTCACCGCGGGCGATCGTGAGATCGATGTCCTGGAGGACATGCAGCGCGCCGAAGTGCTTGTTGACACCGGACAGTACGACCAGATCGTCCGCGGCCCGCGGTGCGTCCCCCGGACCCTTGGACACTGACACTCCGCTCATCGGCCTCTTGCTCCGTCCTCCTCGGTTGGGGAGGACACTAGAGACCCGGTGTGACGACCGTCATCACATCTGAGCGGAAATTGAGGATAACGATCCGGCCGCAAACGGACACAGTGCGTGAACGCGACTCCGGTGCCGTACGCGGGCGCGGCCGTACGTCCGTACGCCGTGCGCGGGCGCACCGCCACTCCACGCGTCCGTCCATACCGGCTGCGTAACGGAAGCACTCCCGCCACCGGGGGACACTTGACTGTGACGCCGACCATCGGCGTTCATGCCCTGGTACCACCTGGTACACAGAAGGGCGCCACGGTGCTGCCGACCACGGTGCCAAGCGGCACCCGGCCCCGGCCGGCCGGCGGGCCGTCCCCCGGCCGCCCACCATCCACGGAGGAGGAACGCATGCGACTGCTGCTCGTCGAGGACGACGACCACGTCGCCGCCGCCCTCTCCGCGGTGCTCGCCCGGCACGGCTTCGCCGTCACCCACGCCCGCAACGGGGAGGAGGCCCTCCAGGCCGTCCTGCCCACCGCCCAGGGCGAACGGCCCTCCTTCGGCGTGATCCTGCTCGACCTCGGCCTGCCCGACCAGGACGGCTACCAGGTCTGCGGCCGCATCCGGAAGCTCACCATCACTCCCGTGATCATGGTGACCGCCCGCGCCGACGTACGCTCCCGGATCCACGGTCTCAACCTCGGTGCCGACGACTACGTCGTCAAGCCGTACGACACGGGCGAACTCCTCGCCCGCATCCACGCCGTCAGCCGGCGCAGCACCGGCCCCGAGGAGACCGCCCCCGGCGGCTCCGCCGGCTCCGGCAGCCTCCTGCGCCTCGGATCCGTCACCATCGAGCTGCCCACCCGGCGGGTCAGCGTCGACGGTGAGAGTGTCGCCCTCACCCGCAAGGAGTTCGACCTGCTCGCCCTGCTCGCCCAGCGCCCGGGCGTCGTCTTCCGGCGCGAACAGATCATCAGCGAGGTCTGGCACACCAGTTGGGAGGGCACCGGCCGCACCCTGGAGGTGCACGTCGCCTCCCTCCGCTCCAAACTGCGGATGCCGGCCCTCATCGAGACCGTGCGGGGCGTCGGCTACCGCCTGGTCGCCCCGGCGTCCTGACCGACGACCACCGACCCCCGACGACTGGCCGGCCGACCCGTGCGCACCCGACTCCTCCCGCTCCTCATCGTCCTGATGGCGGGCGTGCTGCTCGCCCTCGGCTTCCCGCTCGCCGCCAGCCTCGCCGCCTCCGAGCAGCAGCGGGTCGTCGTCGACCGGCTCGACGACACCGCCCGCTTCGCCGCCCTCGCCCAGTTCGTCAGCGAGAACGGCCCCGGCATCGACGAACGCCGTACCACCCTCAGGGGCGAACTCGACAGCTACCACGGCGTGTACGACATCCGGGCCGGCGTCTTCTACCGCGACGACCGTCCCATGGCCACCGCCCCCACCGACTGGGCCGTACCCGCCGAGGGCGAGGGCCGCCGCGCCTACCACGAGTCCCTGCTCGGCCGCCGCAGCCACGACCCCCCGCAGGTCTGGCCGTGGCAGAGCGACGCCCGGCTGTTCGTCGCCTCGCCGGTCGTCCGGGACGGCGACGTCGTCGCCGTCGTCGTGACCGACTCGCCCACCGGGCACCTCCGCTCGCGAATCCTGCGCGGCTGGCTGCTGATCTTCGCCGGGGAGGCGGCGGCCATGCTGCTCGCCGTCGGCGCCGCCTTCCGGCTCACCGGCTGGGTCCTGCGACCGGTCCGCGTCCTGGACGCCGTCACCCATGACATCGCCACCGGCCGCATGAACTCCCGCGTCGCCGCGGCCGGGGGCCCGCCGGAACTCCGCCGCCTCGCCCGGTCGTTCAACGAGATGGCCGACAACGTGGAGGAGTCGCTCGAACAGCAGCGGGCGTTCGTCGCCGACGCCTCGCACCAGCTGCGCAACCCGCTGGCCGCGCTGCTCCTGCGGATCGAGCTGCTGGCCCTGGAACTGCCCGAGGGCAACGAGGAGATCGCCTCCGTCCGCACCGAGGGCAAGCGGCTGGCCCAGGTCCTCGACGACCTCCTCGACCTGGCGCTCGCCGAACACACCAAGCCGGAGCTGCGCTTCACCGACGTGGGCGCGCTCACCGCCGAGCGGGTCGCCTCCTGGCGGCCGGTCGCCGAGGACAAGGGCGTCCGCCTCACCGGATCCTGCGGCGCCGCGACGGCCTGGGCGGACCCGGTGGCCCTCTCCAGCGCGCTCGACGCGGTGATCGACAACGCGCTGAAGTTCACCCCGGCGGGCGAGGAGGTCACCGTCTCGGTGGTCCCGGCGGGGGAGAACATCGCCGTCGTCGTCTCGGACCGGGGCCCCGGCCTCACCGAGGAGGAGCTCGGCCGCGTCGGCGACCGCTTCTGGCGTTCCGGCCGTCACCAGAACGTCAAGGGCTCCGGCCTCGGCCTCTCCATCGCCCGCGTCCTGCTCGCCGCGGGCGGCGGCGGCGTGGCCTTCGCCCCGAACGACCCGCACGGCCTGCGCGTCACCGTCACGGTCCCCCGGTACGCCCCCACGGACGGCCCGGGCACCGAGAGCCGGACGGACTGACGCGGGTACGGGGCCGGGGCCGCCGCCGTGGTCCGTCACGCGCCGGGCACCGGTCGCGGGCCGTGGCCTCCGGCGGCTCGTGCCGGCAGGGGGTTGACCGACCGGCGGCCGCGCGCCGCCCGTACCGTCAGGGCTTGACCGACCGGTAGTACCGTCGTGCGCCCTCGTGGAGCGTCAGCGGCTCCGTGTAGATCGCGGTGCGCAGGTCCACCAGCTGGGCCGGGTGGACCTGGCCGCCGATCCGGTCCCGGCTGCCGATCACCGTACGGGTGAGGCCCTCCACCAGGTCCGGGTCGGCCTCGTCCGTGGTGACGAGGAGGTTGGCGACGGCCAGCGTCTCCACCGGCCGGCCGTCCTGCGCGTCCGCGTACGCGTCGGCGGGGATCACCGCCGAGCGGTAGTGGCGGGTCGCGTCACCCGCCTCGTGCAGCTTCTCGACCAGCTCCGCCTCCAGCGTGATCAGCCGGATCGGGAACCGCTGCGACAGCTCCTGCACGGCGTGGGTGGGCAGACCTCCCGACCAGAAGAAGGCGTCGAGCTCGCCCCGCTCCAGCAGCCCGGGCATCGTGTCGATGCCCGCCGAGACGGCCCGCACGTCCCGGTCGGGCGCGAGACCGGCCGCCGCCAGGACCCGGTCGGCGATCAGCCGGACGCCCGAACCGTCCTGGCCGACCCCGACCCGCAGCCCGCGCAGGTCCGACACCTTCCACAGCGGGGAGCCCTCGCGGACCACCAGCTGCACATAGTCGTCGTACAGCCGCGCACAGCCGCGCAGCCGCTCGTGACCGGGCCGGCGCTCCCGCTCGTACTCGGCGACCGCGTCGGCCGTCGCCACGGTGAAGTCGGCCTCCCCGGAGGCGACCCGGGCCAGGTTCTGCTGGGAGCCCTCGCTGTCCTTCAGCGTGACGGACACCTCCGGCAGGTCCCGGGCCAGGGCCTGGCGGAGCAGCTCCCCGTACCGCTGGTAGACGCCGGTGGGCACGCCGGTGCTGAAGGTGACGGAACCGTGGGGGGCCGAGCCGCCGAACGGCACCAGCCACCACGCCAGGAGCCCGCACACCACGAGCAGCGCCGCCGCGCCCGCGAGGAGGCGGCGGCGGGCGGCACGGGAGAGGGAGGCGAGCATGCCGCGATCCTGCCAGCTCACCGCCGCTCCTGGCCAGATTCTTCCGGTCGGGGCCCGCCATCGGCCCCCGCCCGGGGCGCCTGCGCCGGCACCGCGACCGGTTCGGACATGCGCTCCGGGGGGCCGGAGCCCGGGGCCGGAATCGTCGTTTCGTGCGGGGTCGGAAGCGCCTCCCGCAGGCGTCCGAGGAGCTCCCGCGCGGCCGGGGCGGGAGGGGTGCCGGCCCGCCAGGCGAGGGCCACCCGGCCGCGGGCCGCCGGAGCGGCGAGCCGCAGGGTGACGACCCCCAGCTCCCGGGCCGCCTCCGGGGTCAGGGCGGGGAGCACCGCCACGCCCATGCCGCGGGCGGCGAGCCGGGCCAGCATCAGGGGGGCGGCCGCCTCGAAACCGACCTCAGGGGTGAAGCCGGCCTCCGCGCACAGCCCGTCGAGCACTCCGCGCACCCCCGTCCCGCGCGGCAGCGAGATCAGGCGCCGCCCGCGCAGTGCCGTGAGGGGCAGACCGCCGGTGGCGGCACCGGGCGCCCCGGTCGCCACGGCCAGGGGATCGCCTGGGGCCACGGCCGCGACCAGCGGGCAGTCGACCACGGGCCGCAGCCGGAGGCCGGGCAGCGGGCCGGGACCGGGGAGCCCGGCCAGGGCGAGGTCCAGCCGTCCCTCCCGCACCGCGGTCAGCATCTCCTCGGAGCCGCCCTCCGAGAGGGCCACCTCCACCCCCGGATGGTCCGCGTGGAAGTCGGCGAGGAGCCCCGCGAGGTCGAAGAGGGGGGCGGCGCCGGGAACCAGACCGAGGGAGACCCGGCCCCGCAGCAGCCCGGCGAACTCGGCCGCCGTGTCCCGCACCGCCTCGGCCGCCGCCAGCGCCGCACGCGCGTACGGCAGGACCGCCGTACCGACCTCGGTCGGGGTCACCGCGCGGCCGGTCCGGTCGAGGAGCCGCTGCCCCAGTTCCCGTTCGAGGCGGGCGATCTGGGCACTGAGGCCGGGTTGTGCGAGCCGCAGCCGGGCGGCGGCCCGGGTGAAGCTGCCCTCCTCGACCACCGTGACGAAGTAGCGCAGCCGGTGGAGTTCCATAAGCGCTGATTCTAGGAACGAGCACCAACCGGTCTTGGACGTATGGGCCGGCCGCGCGGAGGCTGGTCGCATGGGTATCAGGGACGAGATCACGGCCGAGCGGAGGGACCTCGCGGACCTCCTCGACACGCTCACCGAAGCGCAGTGGGACGCGCCCAGCCTCTGCGAGGGCTGGCGGGTACGGGAGGTGGCCGCCCACCTCACCATGGCCATGCGCCACCCCGCCCGGCGGCTCGCCCGGGAACTCCTCCGGGCGCGCGGCAGCCTGGACCGGATGACCGACCGCCTGGCGCGGGCCGACACCGCCTGCCTCGGCGCCCGGGAACTCGCCGAGTCCCTGCGCGCACAAGCCGAGCACCCGTGGAAGATGCCGATCGGCGGGTACGACATGGTCCTCGCGCACGACGTCGTGCACGGCCTGGACATCACGGTGGCCCTCGGCCTCGACCGGCGGGTCCCGGAGGACCGGCTCCGGACGGCCCTCGCCCGTGTCCGCCCGCGCGGCGCCCGCTTCTTCGGCGCCGACCTCTCCGGCGTCTCCCTGCGCGCGGACGACCTCGACTGGTCCTTCGGCTCCGGGGAACCCGTCACCGGGCCCGCCCAGGAGCTGCTGCTCCTCGCCTTCGGGCGGACGGTGCCGCCGGGCCGGCTCCGGGGCGGGCCGGCCGGGCGGTTCGTACGCGCCTGACGGCGGCGGCCGGGCCGGGGAACGCTCGGTGATCCCGCACGTCTCGCCATCCGGTCCCTGAGAGGTGGTTGCCCTCCACCCCCGGTGGCCGCCAGGGTGGGGGCGTCAGGGTGGCGGCCGTGGACCACCCACGAGCCGAGGAACGCCGACGATGCAACTCCCCGCCCCCGCCTCCCTGTCGCGTGTCGCCGTCCTCGCCGACGACCTGACGAGCGCGGGTGACGGAGCCGCTCCGTTCCGCCGGGCCGGGCACGCGGCCCGCGTCCTGCCGGCGGGCACGGACCTCGAAGGCGTCGCGGAGGAGAGCGGGGTCCTCGCCGTCGACCTCGGCAGCCGGCTGCTCGGCGAGGCCGCCGCCGTCGCCCGCACCCGGGGCGCGGCCCGCGTCCTCGCCGGGGCCGACCTGGTCCTCAAGACGGTCGACTCCACCCTCCGCGGCCATGTGGCGGCGGAACTCCGCGCGGCACGCGAGGCCTCCGGCCGGCGCGCGGTTCTGGTCGCCCCCGCGTTCCCCGCGGAGGGCCGGACCACCGTCGCGGGGGTCCAGTACGTCCACGGCGTACGCGTCGACGCGAGCGACTTCGCCCGCGACCCGGTCCACCCCGTCCGCACGGCCGACCTGACCCGGCTGCTGCCCGAAGCGATCCTCGTCGAACCGCACGGCCCGGCCGGGGCGGAGCCCGCCGAACGGGAGGGCCGCCGGCCCGGTGACGACCCCGCCGGCCGGCGGGCCGAGTCGCGCGCGGGCGGTGCCGGACTCTCTGCCAGGGCCGGTCACGCCGAACGGCAGGGGCGCGCGGTCGGGGACGGTCTTCCCGACCCGTACGGCCAGGCCGGCCGGCGGACCGAGTCGCGCGCGGACCGGGACGGCCACGCCGGATCGGCCCGGCCGGGCCGGGTCCTCCGGTCCGACGGGACCGCCGGGCTCGACGCGCTGCCCGGGCTCCTCGCCGCCGGCGGGCTGGTGGTCTGTTCGGCCGCCACGGACGCCGAGCTCGACCGGATCGTGGCCGCCGTGCCCGATCCGCGTGAGGTGCTGTGGGTGGGCTCGCCGGGCCTCGCCGCCGCCCTGGCCCGCCGCCACCCCCGTACCCCGGCCGTTCCGCCGGGCCGTCTCCCGGCCGCCGCGCGCCCCCTGATCGCCGTCGGCAGCGCGAACCCGGCGACCCGCCGCCAGCTCGCCCGGCTCACGGCGGAGCCCGGGACCGCCGCGGCCGTGGCGGACGACCCCGAGGCCGCCGCCGGCAAGCTGCGGGCGGCGGAGGCGCCCGTACGGATCCTGCACACGCCGGAGGAACGGCTCGCGGACCCGGACGAGTTGACCGCGCGGCTGGCGTCGGCCGCCGCCCGGCTCGCCGCAGACGGTTCCGTCGACGGGCTCGTCCTCACCGGCGGCGCCACCGCCGAGGCCGTCCTGCGCGCCCTCGGCGCCCAGGGCATCCGCCTCCACGACGAGCCCGAACCCGGCGTCGCCCGCGGCGTCCTGCTCGCCCCCGCCCCGGCGCGCACCCCCGTCCCCGTCCTGATCAAGGCGGGAGGCTTCGGGGACGAGGACACCTTGCTGCGCCTGTGCGCCCTCCTCCGTGCCGGCGGGGGTCACGACTCCAGGTAGCGGAGCACGGCCAGGATCCGGGGGCTGTACCCCTCCGTCCCGCGCAGCTCCAGCTTGTCGAAGACCGAGTTGAGGTGCTTCTCCACCGCGCTCAGCGAGATGTGCAGCTGTCCGGCGATGGCCGTGTTCGTGTACCCCTGCGCCAGCACCTCCAGGACCTCGCGCTCGCGCGGGGTCAGCCGGGCCA
Source organism: Streptomyces sp. NPDC126503 (assembly GCF_040302405.1). NCBI lineage: Bacteria > Bacillati > Actinomycetota > Actinomycetes > Kitasatosporales > Streptomycetaceae > Streptomyces > Streptomyces sp. NPDC126503. The sequence continues at coordinate 313,397 of NZ_JBEORS010000005.1, read as the reverse complement.
GGGGATCGGCGTGCCCGCTGCGGACGACCAGTTGCCGTACGACCTCCGGGTCGATCGCCGCGCCACCCGCCTCGATCCGCTCCAGCGCCCCCAGGAACTCGTCCACCTCGGCCACCCGGTCCTTCAGCAGGTACCCGACCCGCTCGGCGCCCGCCGAGAGCAGCCGCGCCGCGTAGCTCCGCTCCACGTGCTGCGAGAGCACCAGGACGCCCACCTCCGGGCACCGCTCGCGGATGGCCACGGCCGCCCGGAGCCCTTCGTCCGTGTGGGTGGGCGGCATGCGGATGTCGGCGACGACGACGTCCGGACGCCGGGCCTCCACCTCCGCGACCAGCGTCTGCGCGTCCCCGAGGGCGGCCAGCACCTCGTGGCCCTCCTCGACGAGCAGCCGTACCAGCCCCTCCCGCAGCAGGGTCGAGTCCTCGGCCAGGATCACGCGCACGGCAACTCCGCGGTGAGAGTGGTGGGTCCCCCGAGGGGGCTGTCGATCCGCAGCACGCCGTCCAGGGCGGCGACGCGGCTGCGCAGTCCGGTCAGTCCGGTGCCGGCCGGGTCCGCGCCGCCCCGTCCGTCGTCCTCGATCCGTACCGTCAGGACACCCCCGGCGAGCGTGACGCGGACGGAGACGGCGGTCGCCGCCGCGTGCTTGGCCGCGTTCGTCACGGCCTCCGAGACCACGAAGTAGGCGGCCGTCTCCACCGGCCGGGGGAGCGGGGTGTCCACCTCGAACCGGATCAGCAACGGCAGCGCGCACCGCTGTGCCACCCCGCCCAGTGCCTCTTCGAGACCGAGGCTGTCGAGGGCCGAGGGGTACACGCGCCAGGCCACGTCGCGCAGTTCGGCCAGGACCCCGCGCGCCTCCTCGTGCGCCTGGCGCAGCAGCGCGTCCGCCCGCCCGGGGTCCCGCTCCCGGCCCCTGCGTGCCCGTCCGATCAGCATGGCCAGGGCCACCAGCCGCTGCTGGACCCCGTCGTGCAGGTCGCGCTCGATGCGCCGGCGCTCGGCGTCCACGGCCTGCACCACGGCGGCCCGGCTGCCCGCGAGTTCGTCGATCCGCCGGCGCAGCAGCTCGCCCTCGGACGGGCCGAAGCACTCGCGGGCGAGACGGGCGTCCAGGGCGGTCAGCGCGTACAGGCCCTGGACGTCGAGAAACAGCAGCACGCCGCCGAGGAGCAGCTGGCCGAGCAGCTCCGCCCAGCCGACCGAGCCCCGGACCACCGCCGCCGTCAGCAGGGCGGCCAGGGCGGCGCCGAAACCGAGCAGCCCGAGCACCACCCCGCAGACGAGCCCGGTCCAGCCGCGCACCGCCACGTACCGCAGCAGCCGCCGCTCGGAGGTCTCGTACGCGGTGGGGAAGCGGTCGCCGAAGAAGAAGGCGCGCCGGGCGCGTTCCAGGTCCGCGAGCCGCCGCGCCCCGGCCACCAGGACCGCCAGGGCACGCGCCCGCGTGCGGGGCCACAGCAGGAAGGGCCCGAGCCCGCCGCCCACGAGCAGCAGGTGGAGGACGGCGAGAAGGGCGGTCGGGACGCCCGCGAGGACGCCGAGGGCCCGCAGCGCGGCGCCCGGACGGACGGCCGGCGCCGTCGGCCCGCCTTCTCCGTCCTGCCGCACGGCACCCGACCCTAGTGCGGGCGCCGGGGCCGGACAAGATCGTCCCGGTGCACCAGGAAGTCCGGAGCCACTGGGACCGCCGGGCCCCGGGTCCGTGCCCGGCCCGCTCTCAGGAACCGGCGTCCGCCGGATCTTCCGCCGGTCCTCCTGGCGCGCCCTCGCGCTCACTGCGTCCGGCGGTGCTGCGCCTGCCGCCCGCGCGCCCGGTCGCGCCGCCCGCTCCGACCGGACCCGGAGTCCGGGTCCGAGCCCGTGTCCCCACCCGACCGGCGCCCCCGGACCCGTACCGCGATCCAGGCGCCCACCGCCACCACCGCGAGGACGAGCACCACCTTCGACAGGATCCCCACGTACCGCTCCACGAGGTCCCACTGGTCGCCGAGCAGATAACCGGCCGTGATCAGGACGCTGTTCCAGATGAGGCTGCCGAGGGCGGTGAGGAGGAGGAAGACGTGCGTCGGCATGCGTTCGAGGCCGGCCGGCACCGAGATGAGGCTGCGGAAGATCGGCACCATCCGCCCCAGGAACACCGCCTTGGTGCCGTGCCGGGAGAACCACTCCTCGGTGCGCTCCAGGTCCGACACCTTCACCAGCGGCAGCCGCTCCCAGAGGGCGTACATGCGCTCGCGGCCGAACAGCGCGCCGATCCAGTAGAGCGCCACCGCGCCGACCACCGAGCCGAGCGTCGTCCAGAACAGGGCGGAGACGAGGGTGATCGAACCCTGCCCGGCGGCGAAGCCGGTCAGCGGGAGGATCACCTCGCTCGGCAGCGGCGGGAAGAGGTTCTCCAGGGCGATGGCGAGCCCGGCCCCCGGCCCGCCCATGGTCTCGACCAGGTCGGTCGCCCAGCCGGCCACCCCGCCGGCGGGTTCGGCGGCCTGGGCGAGGATCTCTCCCGGCGGACGGGACAGGGGCTCCGGGGCGGTGACGGCCGTGGACGAGAGACGCATCGTGGGACTCCGAGTCGGCAGGGGACGAGGACGAGGAACCGGAGCGGTGTCCGCGCCGGTGCCCTCCACGCTAGGAACGCCGGCCCGGCGCCGGTATGCGTCTTCCCGCCCGGTCCCGTGCCGTTCCCCGTACCCCCGACCCTGCGGAAAACCGCACCCGGGGGACCTCGTCGCGAAACCGCCCCCGGGTCCCCGACCCTGCGGGGGCGGGTGCCCGCCCCGCTCCGCCGGACGGAGGCCTCCCCCGGACCGCCTACCCTTGGACGCATGACGAGCAGCAGCGACCGGAGCCCCGCAGTGAGCGTTGAGGTACCCAAGACCTACGAGATCCGCACCTACGGGTGCCAGATGAACGTCCACGACTCCGAGCGGCTCTCCGGTCTGCTGGAGGACGCCGGCTACGTCCGCGCCCCCGGCGGCTCGGACGGCGACGCCGACGTCGTCGTCTTCAACACCTGCGCGGTCCGCGAGAACGCCGACAACAAGCTCTACGGCAACCTCGGCCGGCTCGCCCCCATGAAGACCGCGCGCCCCGGCATGCAGATCGCCGTCGGCGGCTGCCTGGCGCAGAAGGACCGCGACACCATCGTCAAGAAGGCCCCCTGGGTCGACGTGGTCTTCGGCACGCACAACATCGGCAAGCTGCCGGTCCTCCTGGAGCGCGCCCGCGTCCAGGAAGAGGCGCAGATCGAGATCGCCGAGTCCCTGGAGGCGTTCCCCTCCACGCTGCCGACCCGCCGCGAGTCCGCGTACGCGGCCTGGGTCTCCATCTCCGTCGGCTGCAACAACACCTGTACGTTCTGCATCGTCCCGGCCCTGCGCGGCAAGGAGAAGGACCGCCGCCCCGGCGACATCCTCGCCGAGATCGAGGCCCTGGTCGGCGAGGGCGTCTCCGAGGTCACCCTCCTCGGCCAGAACGTCAACGCGTACGGATCCGACATCGGTGACCGCGAGGCCTTCTCCAAGCTGCTGCGCGCCTGCGGGAAGATCGAGGGCCTGGAGCGGGTCCGGTTCACCTCCCCGCACCCGCGCGACTTCACCGACGACGTGATCGCGGCGATGGCCGAGACCCCCAACGTCATGCCGCAGCTGCACATGCCGCTCCAGTCCGGCTCGGACACCATCCTGAAGGCGATGCGCCGCTCGTACCGGCAGGAGCGTTTCCTCGGGATCATCGAGAAGGTGCGCGCGGCCATCCCGCACGCCGCCATCTCCACCGACATCATCGTGGGCTTCCCCGGCGAGACCGAGGAGGACTTCGAGCAGACCATGCACACCGTCCGCGAGGCCCGCTTCGCGAACGCGTTCACCTTCCAGTACTCGAAGCGGCCCGGCACCCCGGCCGCCGAGATGGAGAACCAGATCCCCAAGGAGGTCGTGCAGGCGCGCTACGAGCGCCTCGTCGCCCTCCAGGAGGAGATCTCCTGGGAGGAGAACAAGAAGCAGGTCGGCCGCACCCTGGAGGTCATGGTGGCCGAGGGGGAGGGCCGCAAGGACGGCGCGACCCACCGCCTCTCCGGCCGGGCCCCCGACAACCGGCTCGTCCACTTCACCAAGCCGGCGGAGGAGGTCCGCCCCGGCGACGTGGTCACCGTCGAGATCACCTACGCGGCCCCGCACCACCTCCTGGCCGAGGGCCCGACGCACGCGGTACGCCGCACACGCGCGGGCGACGCCTGGGAGCGCCGCACCACGGCGGCGGCCGCCAAGCCGGCCGGGGTCCTGCTCGGCCTTCCGAAGATCGGCGTCCCGGAGCCGCTCCCGGCGGCCGACGTCCCGGCCTGCGGAACCCACTGAACGGAGACGGGGGACCGCCCCGGGCCCGCCGACCCCGGAGGGCGGCGGCCCCCGGGGGTACGGGACCCCGTCCCGCGCCGTCCTGCGCGTCCGCCCCCGGCGGCCGGTCGGGCCAGTAGGCTGCGGATCATGCTTGTCGCCGCAGCCGTCTGCCCCTGTCCGCCGCTTCTCGTGCCCGAGGTCGCCACCGGCGCCGCGTCGGAGCTGGAGGCCGCGCGGGCGGCCTGCGTCGACGCCGTGGGACTGCTCGCGGCCTCCCGCCCCGACCGGCTGTACGTGGTCGGGCCCGCGGAGGAGGGCGCCGGGGGCGCCTATCCGGCGGGCTCGGAGGGTTCCTTCGCCGGGTTCGGGGTCGACCTCTCCGTACGGCTCGGGACCGGGCCGGGCGGGGACCGCCCGCTGCCCGCGCCGCTCGCCGTCGGCGCCTGGCTGCTCGACCGGGCCCGATGGGCCGCCGCGCCCGTCGAGGGCCGGGGCGTCGCCGCGACGGCCGCCCCGGAGGACTGCGCCGCGGCCGGGCGCGAGCTCGCCGCCGCAGCGGGCCGGGTCGCCCTCCTCGTGCTCGGGGACGGCAGCGCCTGCCGCAGCGTGAAGGCGCCGGGCTACTTCGACGAACGGGCCGCCGGTTTCGACGCGGAGGCGGCGCGCGCCCTGGGCGCCGCCGACGTGCCCGCGCTCCTCGCGCTCGACGCGGAACTCGCCTTCGCGCTCCAGGTGGCCGGCCGTGCCCCCTGGCAGGTCCTCGCCGGCGCCGCCGAAGGCGCGGGCCTCGACGGCCGTCTGCTCCACGACGACGCGCCGTACGGCGTCGGCTACATGGTCGCTGCCTGGTCCTGACGCACGTCCTCCCCGGGACACACGCCTTCCCCGCGACCGGCGTCCTCCCCGTCACGGACGACGGCGACGCACGGGGCCGGGGCGCACGACGATCCGCGTACGAGGCACGACGAACGGCGGACGGCCGCGAAGCGGCATCGCTTCGCGGCCGTCCGCCGTGCGGGGACCGGTCCTGACGGCGCCGCTCAGGCGGCGGGCGGGGTGGTGGGGCCGCCGGCGCCCGGGGTGCCACCGGTCCCGGGCGTGCCACCGGTCCCGGGCGTGCCACCGGTCCCGGGCGTGCCGCCCGGGCCCGGCGTGCCGTCCGTGCCGTCGTCCTTGTGACCGATCCGGTCCAGCGCGTCCTTGGCCTTGCCCGTACCCGACTGGATCTTGTCGCTGTACTTGCCCTTGGTCCTCTCGTCGACCATTCGGGCGGCCTTGTCGATGCCGTGGTCGATCTTGTCCCCGTGCTGGTGCGCGAGGTCGGCCACCTTGTCCTTGGCCGGGGCGAGCTTGGCCTTCAGCGAATCCAGGAGACCCATGGGGCACCTTCCCTCCGCGGACCCCGTCGGGGATCCTCGTCCGTTTCCTGCCTACTGCTCTCTTGCCCGTGGACCGCTTTCCACTCCTCGCGGCCGACGGCCTTCTACCTGCGGGCGCCTTCGCCGGTCCCGCTGTCGGCGGCGGCGCCGGTGGACTGCTGCCGGGGGATGTCCACCGCCTCGGCCGGCTGCCCGGCGGTCTCCGCGGCCTCCGGCGCCTCCGGTGCCGCGTCGTCCGCCGTCCCGCCGCCGGAAACCGTGGGCTCCGGGGCGTCCTCCGGGGTCTCCTCCGCGGCGGCTCCGGCGGCCGCGGCCTCCTCGGCGGAACCCTCCGTCAGGTCCTTCTTCTTACGGCGAAACATTGCAAAAACGCCCATATTCACTCCATAGCGTACTCGGCGGGAAGGGCTTCGCGGCGAAACGCCGGGCCGAAACCCCGACAGGGCAACGAAGGCGGAGAGGGGCCCGTCACGTCGCTCGTTCGGGGACGGGCCGGGAGGTTTGCGAGACTGGGGCGGTGAGAAGTGCAGCTCCCGCCCCGCGGGTCATCGCCGTCGTCGGTCCCACCGCGGCCGGAAAGTCCGATCTGGGTGTCTTTCTGGCCCGGCAACTCGGCGGCGAGGTCGTCAACGCCGACTCCATGCAGCTCTACCGGGGGATGGACATCGGGACCGCCAAACTGACGCCGGAGGAGCGCGGCGGCGTCCCGCACCACCTCCTCGACATCTGGGACGTCACCGAGGCCGCCAGCGTCGCCGAGTACCAGCGCCTCGCCCGTGCCGAGATCGACCGGCTGCTCGCCGAGGGCCGCACCCCGATCCTGGTCGGCGGTTCCGGCCTGTACGTCCGCGGGGCCGTCGACGCCCTGGAGTTCCCCGGCACCGACCCCGGGGTCCGGGCCCGCCTGGAGGCCGAACTCGACGAGCGCGGCTCCGGCGTCCTGCACGCCCGCCTCGCCGTCGCCGACCCCGAGGCGGCCCGCGCCATCCTGCCCAGCAACGGGCGGCGCATCGTCCGGGCCCTGGAGGTCATCGAGATCACCGGCAAGCCCTTCACCGCCAACCTCCCGGGCCACGAGTCCGTCTACGACACCGTGCAGATCGGCGTCGACGTCGGCCGCCCCGAACTCGACGCCCGCATCAGCGCGCGCGTGGACCGCATGTGGGAGGCCGGGCTCGTCGACGAGGTGCGCGCCCTGGAGGCCCTGGGCCTGCGCGAGGGGCGTACGGCCTCCCGGGCCCTCGGCTACCAGCAGGTGCTCGCCGCGCTCGCGGGTGAGTGCACCGAGGACGAGGCGCGCGCCGAGACCGTACGCGCCACCAAGCGGTTCGCGCGCCGTCAGGACTCGTGGTTCCGCCGTGACCCGCGCGTCCACTGGCTCAGCGGAGCCGCGGACCACCGCGGGGAACTCCCGCGGGAGGCCCTGTCGTTGGTCGAACGAGCGGTTACAGCCTGATCACGTGATGGCATCGGGACGCCCCGGTCGTCATTCCGGCGGTCGGGAGCGTGCCATCATCGAGCATCGATCGACCAAGTGGAGTCCGAGTGGGAGGGCGCGTGGCGATGGAGGCCGGCCCTCGCGACAGAGAGCAGCACGACGCGGTCCTGCGCGACCCGGCGGACGGTGACGCCGCCGCCCCCGCGCCGGGGCTGACCCCGGACGGTCCCGACGAGGCCGAGGGCACCGCCGTCGAGGTGGACGCCGCCGAGGTCGAGGTCGAGCTGCGGCCCCAGCGCCGGCTGCGGATCTGGCAGCTCGCGCCGATCGTGGGCCTCGCGGCCGTCGGCTCCCTGATGTTCGCCTTCCCGCTCGCCTTCGGTTCCGGCGACGGCGGGGCCGTGGTCGCCATGCTGGGGCTGCTGATCAGCTCCTGCGCGGCCGGCTGGGGCATGATGGCCGCCCGCAAGGTCGGCCACACCTGGCCGGGACTCCCGCAGCGCGGCTCGGGGGAACGCCCGAACTGGCGCGTGCTCGCCCTCTACACGGTGACGATCGCGGCGCTGGTCGCCCTGGCCGTCTGGCGTGTCGCCCGCCTCCGCTGACCCGCCCCGGCCCCCTGCGCCCGACTCCCCTCGGCCCCGGCTCACCCGCCTCCGCCGACTGCCCCGGCCGCGGCCCCGCGCCCTGGGGACGACCGGCGGCCCCCCCCGGGCCCGACCCCGTACAGTTGATCGTGTGACCAGCGCGCAGACCTCACCCGCCCTCCGGTTCCTCAAGGGACACGGCACCGAGAACGACTTCGTGATCGTCCCCGACGCGGAGAACGCCGTCGACCTGGCCCCCGCGGTCGTCGCCCGCCTCTGCGACCGGCGGGCCGGCATCGGCGGCGACGGGCTGCTGCACGTCGTGCGCAGCGCCGCCCACCCCGAGGCCCGGCACATGGCCGGCGAGGCCGAGTGGTTCATGGACTACCGGAACGCCGACGGCTCCGTCGCCGAGATGTGCGGCAACGGGGTCCGGGTCTTCGCCCGCTACCTGGAGCACGCCGGACACGTCACCGCCGGCGAGGTCGCCGTCGCCACCCGCGGCGGGATCAAGCGCGTCCACCTCGACAAGGACGGCTCCGTCACCGTCTCCATGGGCAGGGCCGCCCTCCCCGACGCCGGGGTCACCGTCACCGTCGGCGGCCGCAGCTGGCCCGCGCGCAACGTGAACATGGGCAACCCGCACGCCGTCGCCTTCGTCGAGGACCTGAGCCACGCGGGCAACCTGTACGACGAGCCGCCGTACGAGCCCGCCTCCGTCTACCCGGACGGCGTCAACATCGAGTTCGTGGTCGACCGGGGCCCCCGGCACGTCGCCATGCGCGTCCACGAGCGCGGAGCCGCCGAGACCCGTTCCTGCGGCACGGGCGCGTGCGCCGTGGCCGTCGCCACCGCCCGCCGGGACGGCGCCGACCCCGCCGAGACCGGCGCCCCCGTCACGTACACCGTCGACGTCCTCGGCGGGACCCTCGTCATCACCGAGCACCCCGACGGCGCGATCGAGATGACCGGGCCGGCCGTGATCGTCGCCGAGGGCACCCTCGACCCGGCCTGGCTCGCGGGCCCCGGAGACGCTCCGGTCAACGACTGACCCGTCCCTCGATCGGGTGATCCGATTCACGCTCGGCGAGAGCGTGACCGCGCCGCGTGGTGGGGTCGGTAGCATCAAGCACCGGCCCCCGGGCACGCCTGGCCCGCCCACCGCCGGTCGACGTTGCCGGAGGTGCCCCATGAGCGCAGAGGCCACCCATCCCGTGAGCGCGGCGGAGACCGCCGCCACCGACACGACCGTCCGCAGACGCGCACGCGCCCGGCTCGATCTGCGCCGGCTCGGCCGGGCCGCCCTCCTCGGTGCCACGGCGGGACCCGCCCCCCGCGACCGGCTCCCCGACGCCATCAGCCATGTGGCCGAGGCGCACCGCGCCCACCACCCCGACGCCGACCTGAGCGTGCTGCGCAGGGCGTACGTCCTCGCCGAGTCCTCCCACCGCGGCCAGTTCCGCAAGAGCGGCGAGCCGTACATCACGCACCCGCTGGCCGTCACCCTCATCCTCGCCGAACTCGGCGCGGAGACCACCACCCTGACCGCCTCCCTCCTCCACGACACCGTCGAGGACACGGAGGTGACGCTCGATCAGGTGCGGCGGGAGTTCGGGGACGAGGTCGCGTACCTCGTCGACGGCGTGACCAAGGTCGAGAAGATCGACTACGGCGCCGCCGCCGAACCCGAGACCTTCCGCAAGATGCTCGTCGCCACCGGCAACGACGTCCGGGTCATGTCCATCAAGCTCGCCGACCGCCTCCACAACATGCGCACCCTCGGGGTCATGCGGCCGGAGAAACAGGCGAGGATCGCCCGGGTCACCCGGGACGTCCTCATCCCCCTCGCCGAACGGCTCGGCGTCCAGGCCCTCAAGACGGAGCTCGAAGACCTCGTGTTCGCCATCCTCCATCCCGAGGAGTACGAGAACACCCGGGCGCTCGTCGCCGAGGACGCCCGGTCCGGGGACACCCTCGGCGCCGTCGCCGACCAGGTCTCCACCGTGCTCCGCGAGGCCGGCATCGACGCCGAGGTGCTCGTCCGGCCGCGCCACTTCGTCTCCGTCCACCGCGTCCGGCTCAAGCGCGGCGAGCTGCGCGGCTGCGACTTCGGGCGGCTCCTCGTCCTCGTCGCCGAGGACGCCGACTGTTACGCCGTCCTCGGCGAGCTGCACACCTGTTTCACCCCGGTGATCTCCGAGTTCAAGGACTTCATCGCGGCGCCGAAGTTCAACCTGTACCAGTCCCTCCACACCGCCGTCGCCGCCCCCGACGGCTCCGTCGCCGAGGTCCTCATCCGGACCCACCGGATGCACAAGGTGGCCGAGGCGGGGGTCGTCGCCCTCGGCAATCCCTCCGTGGGCCACGAACCGGCCCCCGCCGCCCCCGGGCCGGGCCCGGCTGCGGGACCTTCGCCCTCCCCGGGCCCGCAGCCCTCCGCCGCCGGGGAGCCGTCGGCCGCCCGGGAGCCCTCCGCCGCCCCCGAGCCGCTCGACGGCGAACGCGCCGACCCCACCCGCCCCGGCTGGCTCGCCCGCCTCCTCGACTGGCAGCAGGCGGCCCCCGACCCCGACACCTTCTGGAGCTCGCTCCGCGCCGACCTGGCCGAGGACCGCGAGATCACCGTGTTCCGCGCCGACGGCGGCACCCTCGGCCTCCCCGCCGGAGCCACCTGCGTCGACGCCGCCTACGCGCAGCACGGCGAAGCCGCCCACGCCTGTCTCGGCGCCCGCGTCAACGGCCGGCTCGCCCCTCTCGGCACCGTCCTCTCCGACGGCGACACGGTCCAGCTCCTGCTCCCCGGCGCCACCGCCGGAGCCCGCCCGGACACCGCCTCGGGGCCCTCCCCCGAGTGGCTGGAGCACGCCCGTACCCCCGCCGCCCGGATCGCCATCACCGGCTGGCTCCAGGCCCACCCGGAGGCCGCCGAGACCCCCACCGCCGGCGACCCGCGCCCGCCCCTCAGCCTCACCGCCGACCGGCGCTCCGGCGCCGAGCTCCACGCCGAACTCGACGGCGAACCGCCCGCCGCCGTCCGCCCGGCCGGCTGCTGCACCCCCGTACCGCCCGACGAGATCACCGGTTTCCAGGTGCGCGGCGGCTCCGTCACCGTCCACCGGACCGGCTGCGCCGCCGCCGACGCCATGCGCCGGCTGGGACGGGCGCCCGTCAGCGTGCGCTGGGGCGCCACCGCCCGGTGCCGGGTGACGCTCGTCGCCGAGTCCTTCGGCCGCCCCGGTCTCCTCGCCGACCTCACCGAGGCCATCGCCACCGCCGGCGCCGAGGTCGTCGCCGCGACCGTCGAGCCGCCCAGCGAGCAGCGGGTCCGCCACACGTACACGCTCCAGCTGCCCGACGCCGCCGGACTGCCCGGCCTCATGCGCGCCATGCGGGACGTCCCCGGGGTGTACGACGTGTCCCGCGCCCGGCACCGCGCCCCAGGCGAGCGGGACCGCGCCCCGCGCGACGGGGGCGGGGCACCGGAGGGCCGCCGCCGGGCGTGACCCCTTCGGGTGGCGGGCGAGCGCGCCGTCCCGGGCGGCGGCGAAGGCCCTGGTAGCGGTAGCGCATGCCGCTCACACCCCGCCACACCGCTTCCCGCGCGCGGTGGCTCCGCGCCGCCGTCCTCGTCGCCTCCTCGGCCGGGCTGGTCGCCGCGGCGCTGCCCGCCTCCCGAGCCGTCGCCGGTCCGCCCGCGGCGCCTCCGGCGGACACCGCCACCGCTCGGGGGCCCGGCACCCCGTTCGCGCCGCCGGGCAGCACCGCTCCGGGACCCGGCACCGCCCCCGCGCCGCTGGGCATCGGGGACCGGCTGTTCCCCTTCCTGGGCAATCCCGGCTACGACGTCCTCGCGTACGACATCGCCCTCACCTACCCCGGCACCAACAGCGAGCCGCTCGCCGCCGTCACCCGCGTCCACGCGCTCGCCACCGCCGACCTGGCCCGGCTGCACCTCGACTTCTCCCACGGCACGGTCTCGGCCGTCGCCGTCGACCAGGTGCCGGCCGCGCACACCACCAGCGGCGAGGACCTGGTCGTCACCCCGGCCGAGCCGATCGACGCGGGGGAGACCGTCGAGATCACCGTCACCCACACCAGCGACCCGCGCGGGCCCGCCGACACCGGCGGCTGGGTCCGCACCACCGACGGCCTCGCCATGGCCAACCAGGCCGACGCGGCCCACCGTGTCTTCCCCTCCAACGACCACCCCTCCGACAAGGCGCACTTCACCTTCCGGATCACCGCCCCGCGCGACCTGACCGCCGTCGCGAACGGCCTCCCCGCCGGCCGGACCGACCACGGCGCCACCACCACGTGGACGTACCGCACCCGCCATCCCATGGCCACCGAACTCGCCCAGGTCTCCATCGGCCGCTCCACCGTCCTGCACCGCACCGGACCGCACGGACTGCCCCTGCGGGACGTGGTCCGCACCGCCGACCAGGAGCTGATGGAGCCCTGGCTGCGCAAGACACCCGGCCAGATCGCGTGGATGGAGGACCGGGTCGGCCCCTACCCCCTGGAGACGTACGGCCTCCTCGTCGCGGACGCCCGGACCGGCTTCGAGCTGGAGACCCAGACGCTCTCCCTCTTCGAGCGGAGCCTGTTCACCACCTCCCGGCTGCCCGAGTGGTATGTGGACTCGATCATGGTCCACGAGCTGGCGCACCAGTGGTTCGGCAACAGCGTCTCGCCCCGCACCTGGTCCGACCTGTGGCTCAACGAGGGCCACGCGACCTGGTACGAGGCCCTGTACGCGCAGGAGCACGGCGGGGAGTCCCTGGAGCGGCGTATGCGAGCCGCCTACGCGGCCTCCGACCAGTGGCGGGCGGACGGCGGCCCGCCCGCCGCCCCCGAGCCGCCCGCGCCCGGCAAGAAGATCAGCCTGTTCCGGCCCGTCGTGTACGACGGCGGCGCCCTGATCCTCTACGCGCTCCGTCAGGAGATCGGCACCGACGCCTTCGACCGGCTGGAGCGCCGCTGGGTCGCCGAGCACCGGGACGGGACGGCCACCACCGCCGACTTCACCGCCCTCGCGGAGCGGATCGCCGGCCGTGACCTCACGGCCTTCTTCCGGGGCTGGCTTTACGGGGACCGGACGCCGCCCATGCCCGGGCACCCCGACTGGCGCAGCCTCCCCGCCGAGGAGCCGGCGGCCTGACCCCTGGGACGGCCGATCGGCCGGCGCGCGGCGGACCGGTCCGCGCGGGCCTCGGGGAAACCAGGGGAAACCCGGATGACGGCCCGCACGGGGCCGTGTCACCATCAACGGGTCGGTGACGCCGCCGGCGGGCCCGGGAATCTTCCGGGGCCGTGACGCGTTGCCACGGATACGGAATCGTCCCGGGACCGTCCGGGCGACTCATCGCTTCATCGACGTAAGGATCAAATGACCTCCTCTTCTTCCCCTTCCCAGGACGCGCAGAGCTTCGCGGAGACGAGCCGCACCGAGAGCCTTCGGGCCGATGCCCTGATGGAAGAGGACGTCGCCTGGAGCCACGAGATCGACGGAGAGCGGGACGGCGACCAGTTCGACCGCTCCGAGCGCGCGGCCCTGCGCCGTGTCGCCGGCCTCTCCACCGAGCTCGAGGACGTCACCGAGGTCGAGTACCGCCAGCTGCGCCTGGAGCGCGTCGTGCTGGTCGGTGTCTGGACCACGGGGACGGTTCAGGACGCGGAGAACTCCCTGGCGGAGCTCGCGGCCCTCGCCGAGACGGCGGGCGCCCTCGTGCTCGACGGCGTCATCCAGCGCCGCGACAAGCCGGACCCGGCCACCTTCATCGGCTCCGGCAAGGCCCGCGAACTGCGGGACATCGTGGTCGAGACCGGAGCCGACACCGTCGTCTGCGACGGTGAGCTCAGCCCCGGCCAGCTCATCGCCCTCGAAGACGTCGTCAAGGTGAAGGTGGTCGACCGGACCGCCCTCATCCTCGACATCTTCGCCCAGCACGCCAAGTCCCGAGAGGGCAAGGCACAGGTCGCCCTCGCGCAGATGCAGTACATGCTGCCGCGGCTGCGCGGCTGGGGTCAGTCGCTCTCCCGGCAGATGGGTGGCGGCGGCGGTGGCGGCATGGCCACCCGTGGTCCCGGTGAGACCAAGATCGAGACGGACCGGCGCCGGATCCGCGAGAAGATGGCGAAGATGCGCCGGGAGATCGCGGAGATGAAGACCGGCCGTGACATCAAGCGGCAGGAGCGCCGGCGCAACAAGGTGCCCTCGGTCGCCATCGCCGGCTACACCAACGCCGGCAAGTCGTCCCTGCTCAACCGGCTGACCGGTGCGGGCGTGCTGGTGGAGAACGCGCTGTTCGCCACCCTCGACCCGACCGTCCGCCGGGCGGAGACGCCCACCGGTCGCGTCTACACCCTCGCCGACACCGTCGGATTCGTCCGGCACCTGCCGCACCACCTGGTCGAGGCCTTCCGCTCCACCATGGAGGAGGTCGCCGACGCCGACCTCATCCTGCACGTGGTGGACGGCTCGCACCCGGCCCCGGAGGAGCAGCTGGCCGCCGTGCGCGAGGTCTTCCGCGAGGTCGGCGCGGTGAACGTGCCGGAGATCGTGGTCGTCAACAAGGCGGACGCGGCCGATCCGCTGGTGCTCCAGCGCCTGCTGCGGGTCGAGAAGCACTCCATCGCCGTCTCGGCCCGTTCGGGCCAGGGCATCGAGGAGCTGCTCGCGCTCATCGACACCGAGCTGCCGCGCCCGGAGGTCGAGATCGAGGCCCTCGTGCCGTACACGCAGGGCGGTCTCGTCTCGCGGGTGCACGCAGAGGGCGAGGTGGACCTCGAGGAGCACACCCCGGAGGGCACCCTGCTCAAGGCGCGGGTCCACGGCGAACTGGCGGCGCTGCTCGCGCCGTTCGTTCCCGCCGCGCATTGATCCCCGCCGCCCCCTGATCCCGGCCTTCCGGGCCGGGATCGACGGACGACGGCCGGTGGTGTGCCGGCCGGGCCGACGTGAAGGCGCCGGTCACCCCCGCGGGGGTGACCGGCGCCTTCGTGTGTGCCGGGACGGGTCAGCGGGCGAACTTCTTGCTGACCATGTCGTGGGCGTCCTTCGCACCGCGTCCCAGCTGCGGTCCGGCGAGCCAGCCGTTGCCGCCGGACGGGCCGATGGAGGTGTTCGACACCAGGGCCGTCGTACCGTTCGCCATGACCCGGAACCAGCCGCCGCCGGACGACCCGGCGGTCATCGTGCAGCCGATCCGGTACATCGTGGGCGTGGCCGGGGCCGTCGTCATCCGTGTCGCCCGGTCCAGGCACTTGTGCATGATCAGCCCGTTGTACGGGGCGGCCTGCGGGTAGCCCCAGGCGCCGACCGTTCCGGCCCGCGCGGGTGCCGGAGCCGAGAAGTCGACCGGCAGCGCGACCCCGACGGTCTCCTCCAGGGACTTGCGGCCGCGCTCCGGCTTCACGTGCAGCACGGCGTAGTCGTACGGCCAGGCCTGCTGGGTGCCGCCGCGCTGGATCCAGTCGTTCGAGGTGACGGCCCAGTCGGCCCAGTACTGGCCGTACGGGGCGATCTCCTGCGGCCGGGCGTCGCGCAGGGCCGATGCCGACTTGCCCAGGTCGTTGTAGGCCGGGACGAAGGTGATGTTGCGGAACCAGCCGCCCTTGCGGCCCGCGTGGACGCAGTGGCCGGCCGTCCAGACCAGGTTGGACTTCCCGGGGCGGCGCGGGTCCTTCACGACGGTGCCGGAGCAGACCATGTGGCCCTGCGGCGAGTCGAAGAAGATCTTGCCGACCGGGGCCGCGTTGCGGTGGTACGGGGTCTTCTCGCGCTGCGCCCGGACGGGGCGGGGCGTCGGGTCGGTGGCCCCCGCGCCGGCCTGCGGGGCGATCGTCTGGTCCGGGCTCTGCGCGGTCTTCATGCGCTCCGGGTCCCAGAGCCCCTCGATCACCGGGTTGACGAAGTCCTCGGCCTCACGGAGCCAGGTCTCCCGGTCCCAGTTCTTCCATTCGCCGTCCTTCCACTTCTCCAGGTCGACGCCGTGCTTCTGCAGCTTGTCGGCCAGGTCCTGGGCGAGGGCGGCGCCGTCGTCGCCGGTGGCGGGCGCGGAGCTGCTCGCTCCGCCGGCGGGCTTGTCGGCCGCCGGCGTCTCGGTGGGGCCGCAGGCCGTGGCGGTCAGCGCGAGCGCCGTGGCCAGGCCGAGGGCGGCGGGCAGAAGTCGTACAGAACGCATGTGGTGAGTTCCCCCTGAGGTGTGTTCCGCGTCCGAACGGGCGGACCGGGGGAGCGAAGCCCCACCATTGCCATGGACGCGTCACTTGCGGTGCACAGTATGCCGGGCGGTACGGACGCGGCGGAGGCGGGACCCCGAGGCCCCGCCTCCGCTTCCACTCCCCGCCGGGAACACGAGCCCGGCCCGCGCGCCCGTACCGCCCGGCGGACGGCAGCCGGACTACCGGCCGGCGTACTTCTCGCTGACCTCGTCGAAGACGGCCTTCGCCTCCGCGCCGAGGCGCGGACCCGCGAGCCAGCCCGCCGAGACCGGGCCGACCGAGGTGTTCGATACCAGCGCCGGCTTGCCGTCACGGCCCTGGGCGACCCAGCCGCCACCGGACGAGCCGCCGGTCATCGTGCAGCCGATCCGGTACATCGTCGGCTGCTGCGCCTTCAGCGACAGACGGCCCGGCTTGTCCTGGCACTGGTACATCTTCTGGCCGTCGAACGGCGGCGCCGCCGGGTAACCCGTCGCCGTCATGGCCGCGATCTTCGGCGCGGCCGGGGCGTTGAAGTCCACCGGGAGCGCCGAACCGACCGTCTCCTCCAGCGACTTGCCCGAGCTCCCCTTCTCCGGGGTCACCCGGATGACGGCGTAGTCGTAGGGAGCGCCCGCGCCGCCTGTCGACGCGCCCTGGGCGATCCACTGGTCGGAGGTCTTGACCCACTCCGCCCACCAGACGCCGTACGGGGCGATCTGCTCACGGGGGGCCTTCTCCAGGGCCGGGGTCGGCAGCGCCGAGTCGTTGTACGAGGGCACGAAGGCGATGTTGCGGTACCAGCCGCCCTCCTTGCCCTTGTGGACGCAGTGGCCGGCCGTCCACACCAGGTTGGACTTGCCGGGGTGCGCCGGGTCCTTCACGACCGTGGCGGAGCAGACCATCGAACCCTGCGGGCCGTCGAAGAAGACCTTCCCCGCCTCGGGCACGTTGGCGTGGTACTTCGGCGCGACCGCCTTCGCCCGTACCGGGTCGGGCGTCGGGTCGGTGACGCCCTCGTCACCCGAGATGTCCTCCTCCTCGACCGGCTTGTCGGGCCGCTCGGCCTCCCGCATCCGGTCCGGGTTCCACAGGTCCTCGATGATCGGGTTGACGAAGTCCTTGGCCTCACGCAGCCACTTGTCGCGATCCCAGTTCCGCCACTCGCCGTCGCGCCACCTGTCCACGTCGATCCCGTGTTCCTTCAGACGGTCCTTCAGGTCCTCCGGAATCCTGATCTTGTCGGCCGGGCTCTGGGTGGTCGGCGCCACGGGCTTGTCACCCGCGTTCTCCTCGCTCGGCCCGCAGGCCGTGGCGGTGAGCGTCAGCGCCGCGACGGCGGAGACCGCCGCCAGCAGCGGACGGATCGATCGCATCTCGTGATCCCCCTGGGACTTCTCGGTGTGTGCATGAGTGCGGCGGCCGTGATCGCGCGGACGGCCGGCCCCCACTATGCCGGTGCCGGAGGGGACGGTACGCGCCCGGCCGCCGGTTCCGGACCCCGACAGCCGTTGCCGGGCCGTGATCCCGGACACTCCAAGGTTCTTGCGCCCGGCCCGTGATCCCCGGCAGGTCCCGTCGTTGGTACGGGCGGGGGACACGACGGTGGCGTGCGGAGGCGCTGTGCGGTGCCTCGGCGCAGCCCCCGTATGTGCAACGGAACCGTTACAGCGGGAGGACAGCGAGCCGTGGCCGTCACCGAACCAGCTCCGGCCGTCACACCGGACGCGCGGACGCCCAGCCGCCCGGACGGCGGCCCCGGAGCCCCGGCACCCACCGGTGCCGGGCGCACGGGGCAGGGCCGCGCCGAGCGGGAGGACCCGGGGTACGAGGGCATTCTGCGCCGCCAGTCCCAGCGGGAGTCGGCGGCCCGCACGTACGCCCGCTCCCTCCCGATCGTCCCGGTACGGGCCCGGGGACTGACCATCGAGGGCGCCGACGGCCGCCGTTACCTGGACTGCCTCTCCGGCGCCGGAACCCTCGCCCTGGGCCACAACCACCCCGTCGTCCTCGAAGCGGTCAAGAAGGTCCTCGACTCGGGCGCCCCCCTCCACGTCCTGGACCTCGCGACCCCGCTCAAGGACGCCTTCACCTCCGAACTCTTCGCGACGCTCCCCGGTGAACTCGCCGACAACGCCCGCATCCAGTTCTGCGGACCGGCCGGCACCGACGCCGTCGAGGCCGCCCTGAAGCTGGTCCGTACCGCCACCGGCCGGCGCGGGCTCCTCGCCTTCACCGGCGCCTACCACGGCATGACCGCCGGAGCCCTCGACGCCTCCGGCGGCGCCGGCGACGTCCGGGTGACCCGGCTCCCGTACCCCTACGCGTACCGCTGCCCCTTCGGCGTCGGCGGCGACCGGGGCGCCGAGCTCGGAGCCCGCTGGACCGAGAGCCTCCTCGACGACCCCAAGAGCGGCGTCGCCCTCCCCGCCGGAATGATCGTCGAGGCGGTCCAGGGCGAAGGCGGTGTCATCCCCGCCCCCGACGACTGGATGCGCCGCATGCGCCGCATCACCGCCGACCGCTCCGTCCCCCTCGTCGTGGACGAGGTCCAGACCGGCGTCGGCCGCACCGGAGCGTTCTGGGCGGTCGAGCACAGCGGGATCGTCCCCGACGTGATGGTCCTCTCCAAGGCCATCGGCGGTTCCCTCCCCCTCGCCGTCGTCGTCTACCGGGCCGAACTCGACGCCTGGGAGCCCGGCGCCCACGCCGGCACCTTCCGAGGCAACCAGCTCGCGATGGCCGCCGGCACCGCCACCCTCGCGTACGTCCGCGAGAACAAGCTCGCCGAACGGGCCGGCACCCTCGGCGCCCGCATGCTGTCCCAGCTCCAGGGCCTCGCCTCCGCCCACCCCTGCGTCGGCGACGTCCGCGGCAGGGGCCTGATGATCGGCGTCGAACTCGTCGACCCCGAGGCCGCCGCCCCGGGCGACCCCGCCCCGCCCGCCGCTCCCGCCCTGGCCCTCGCCGTCCAGCAGGAGTGCCTCGCCCGCGGACTCATCGTCGAACTCGGCGGCCGCCACTCCGCGGTGGTCCGGCTCCTGCCGCCGCTCACCCTCACCGACGAGCAGGCCGGCGCGGTCCTGGACCGCTTCGCCGACGCCCTGGCGGCCGCCGAGCGGGCCGCCGGGCCGTCCGTCTCCTCCCGGGCCACGGCCCACCGGAACGCCGCCGGGCCGTCCCTCTGAACGGACCGCCCCGGCCCCACCCCCCAAGGAACCCCGTGAACGCCACCCCCACCTCCCAGGCGCCCGAGACCGGATCCCCCCTCGCCGACGAGGAGCACCTCGTCCCGCGCCAGCACCCCGGCCCGTCCGCGTCCCAGCGCCCCCGCACGGCGGGCGCCGCCACCGGCGCCGCGCGCGCCGCCGCCCAGGACCCGCTGGACGACCCGGACCCCCGGCGCGCCGCCGACGCCGCAACGCGCGAGAACCTCCTCCGCTGCTGGGTCCGCGAGAAGAACCTCCCCGCCCCCGGTTCCGGCACCCTGCGCATCCCCCTCGACGCCAGTGGCACCGCCCTCCTCGTCCCCGTCTCCTACTGGTCACCCACCGGCTGGCACCGCTTCGGCGCCCCCGCCCTGGAAGGCCTCCCCTCCTCCGCCCCCACCGTCGACGCCGTCACCCTCGCCGCCCTGCTCGGCCGGGAGACCGGCCGGCCCGAGGGCACCGACCTCGTCGGCCGGGTCGCCGACTCCACCCGCCGTACCGCCGAGTTCCTGGCCGAGCGCCGCCGCAGCCCCGGGCACCACCCCGACGCCGACCTGTTCCTCGCCGCCGAACAGAGCCTCCTCCTGGGGCACCCGCTCCACCCCACCCCCAAGAGCCGCGAAGGACTCTCCGACGCCGAGGCCCGGCTCTACTCACCCGAACTGCACGGCTCGTTCCCCCTCCACTGGTTCGCCGTCGACCGCTCCCTCCTCGCCTCCGACTCCGCCTGGACCGAGCAGGGCCGCCCCGTCACCGCCGAGCAGCTCGCCCTCGGTCTCGCCGACGGCCTCGCCCTCCCCGCCGGCACCGCGCCCCTGCCGGTCCACCCCTGGCAGGCCCGCGAGCTCCGCCACCGCCCCGACATCCGCGCCCTCCTGGCCGAAGGCCTCCTCCACGACCTCGGCCCCCACGGGAGCCACTGGCACCCCACCTCCTCCGTCCGCACCGTGCACCGCCCCGGCGCCCGGGCCATGCTCAAGCTCTCCCTCGGCCTGCGCATCACCAACTCCCGGCGCGAGAACCTGCGCAAGGAACTCCACCGCGGCGTCGAGGTCCACCGCCTCCTGCGCACCGGCCTCGTCGACGAGTGGCAGGCCGCCCACCCCGGCTTCGACATCGTCCGCGACCCCGCCTGGCTCGGCGTCGACCTGCCCGACGGCACCCCCGTCCCCGGGCTCGACGTCATGATCCGCCACAACCCCTTCGGACCCGGCGACGACGCCGTCTGCGTCGCCTCCCTCACCGGCCTCCACCCGCGCCCCGGCGCCCCCGGCATGCGCTCCCGCCTCGCCGAGATCATCGGCCGCCTCGCCACCCGTACCGGCCGGCCCACCACCGCCGTGGCCGCCGAGTGGTTCCTCCGCTACCTCGACCAGGTCGTCCGCCCCGTCCTCTGGCTCGACGGCCACGCCGGCATCGCCCTGGAGGCCCACCAGCAGAACACCCTGGTCCTCCTGGACCCCGACGGCTGGCCCGCCGGCGGGCGCTACCGCGACAACCAGGGCTACTACTTCCGCGCCTCGCACCGGAGCGAACTGGAGAGCCGCCTCCCCGGCATCGGCGCCCACAGCGACACCTTCGTCTCCGACCAGGTCACCGACGAACGCTTCGCCTACTACCTCGGCGTCAACAACGTCCTCGGCCTGATCGGCGCCTTCGGCGCCCAGCACCTCACCGACGAGCGCGTCCTGCTCGCCGCCTTCCGCAGCTTCCTCACCTCCGCCACCGGCGTCGGCTCCCCACTCCCGCACCGGCTCCTGGAAGCCGCCACCCTCCGCAGCAAGGCCAACCTCCTCACCCGGCTCGACGGCCTGGACGAACTCGTCGGCCCGGTCGACACCCAGTCCGTCTACGTCACCCTCACCAACCCCCTCCGCGCCTGACCCACCGCCCCGGCGCCCGCACCCGGCGCCGGGCCCCCCACCCGGCGCCCGTACCGACGAAAGGAGAGCGCCCCGTGCACCCCGCCCGCCCCACGGTGGAGCAGCCCGGCCCCCGCACCCTCCCCGTGGAGGCCGACGACCTCGTCGCTCTCCTCACCGCCGAGGAGCCCTGGCCGCCGGCCTTCCTCCCCGGCGACCACCGCCCCGGCGACGAACCCCCGCCCGGCGACCCCCTCCACCGCGACCCCTTCGACGGCGACCTCCTGGACTCCGTCGCCACCTGGGGCCCGGCGGCCACCCCCGTGGGTCCCTTCCGGCTCCTGCCCGTACGCCTCGAACGGGACCTGCCGCTCCTCACCCGCTGGATGAACGACCCCGCCGTCGCCGCCTTCTGGGAACTCGCGGGACCCGAGAGCGTGACCGCCGGCCACCTCCGCGCCCAGCTGGAGGGAGACGGCCGCAGCGTCCCCTGCCTCGGCCTGCTCGACGCCGGCCCCATGAGCTACTTCGAGATCTACCGCGCCGACCTCGACCCGCTGGCCCGCGCCTACCCGGCCCGGCCCCACGACACCGGCGTCCACCTCCTCCTCGGA
This sequence comes from Streptomyces sp. NPDC126503, assembly GCF_040302405.1. NCBI lineage: Bacteria > Bacillati > Actinomycetota > Actinomycetes > Kitasatosporales > Streptomycetaceae > Streptomyces > Streptomyces sp. NPDC126503. Next base: position 291,763 of record NZ_JBEORS010000005.1, on the reverse strand, counting down.
GACGCCGCCGACCGGGGCCGCGGCCTCGGCAGCGCCCTCCTGCGCGCCGTCGCCGATCTCATCCTCGACCACCGCCCCACGTGCACGCGTGTCGTGGCCGAACCCGACATCCGCAACACGCGGTCCGTCTCGGCCTTCCGCAACGCCGGCTTCCGCCACGCGGCGGAAGCCGTCCTTCCCGGCAAGTGCGCGGCGCTCATGATCCGCGACCGCGCGCTCCGCCACGTCCTGTGACCCGCCCGTGTCCCCTGACCCGCCCGCCGTCCCCTGACCCCGCCTTCGGACCCACCACCTCCGTCCCCTCCACCGCTCGTCCCGCGGTGGTTCCCACTCCGAGGAGTCCTCGTGTCGATGTCCCCTGCACCCCACGACTCCGCACGACCCACCATCCCCGTCCAGCCGTCCCCGCCCGGCGAGGCGACCGTCCCCGCCCGGCCCACCGGCCCCGAGGACACCTCCGCCGCCGCGCGTCGCCCGCGGACCCCGTCCGCCCCCGCGCCGGCCCTGCTCGCCCCCGCCGAGCTGAACCCCGCCACCTGGACCCGCGTCTGCTCCCGGCTCCTCGCCAAGGCACTCGCCGAGTTCTCCTACGAGGAGATCCTCCGCCCCACCCCCCTGGACGACGGGAACCCCGGCCGCCACGCCCTCACCCTCGACGACGGCACCACCCTCACCTTCACCGGCCGCCGCGGCGCCTACGGCGGCTGGCGCGTCGATCCCGGCTCGATCACGCACGAGGGCCGGCCCCTCACCGATCCCTTCGACTTCCTGGTCCGCGCCCGCGCCCTCCTCGGTCTCGACGGCCCCACCCTCGGCCACCTCATCCACGAACTCTCCGCCACCCTCGCCGCCGACGCCCGTCTCGACAGCACCGCGCTCCCCGCCGCGCGCCTCGCCGACCTGCCGTACGCCGAACTCGAAGGCCACCAGACCGGCCACCCCTGGCTCGTCCTCAACAAGGGCCGCATCGGGTTCTCCGCCGGTGACACCGCCCGCTGGGCCCCCGAGGCCCGCCGCGCCACCCCGCTGCCCTGGATCGCCGTCAGCAACCGGATCGCCGCCTACCGCGGTGTCCCCGGCCTCGACACCCCCGACCGCCTCTACGCCCAGGAGCTCGACCCCGAGGTCCACGCGGCCTTCCGCGGGGCGCTGGCGGCGCGCGGCCACCAGCCCGACGGCTACCTGCTCCTGCCGGTCCACCCCTGGCAGTGGGACGAGATCCTCCTCCCGCTCTACGCCCCCGCCGTCGCCGCCGGAACCGTCGTGCCCCTCACCGCCGACCCCGACCTCCGGCTGCCGCAGCAGTCCGTCCGCACCTTCCTCAACATCAGCCGCCCCGACCGGCACACCGTCAAGCTCCCGCTCTCGGTGCTCAACACCCTCGTCTGGCGCGGCCTCCCCACGGAACGGACCCTCGCCGCCCCCGCCGTCACCGCCTGGGTGCAGGGCCTGCGCGACGCCGACCCCTTCCTCCGGGACGAGTGCGGAGTGATCCTGCTCGGCGAAGTCGCCTCCGTCACCGTCGAGCACCCCCTCTACGACCGGCTGCCCGAAGTCCCGTACCAGTACAAGGAACTGCTGGGCGCGATCTGGCGCGAACCGCTGCGGCTGCCCCCGGGCCGGCGGGCCCGCACCCTCGCCTCGCTCCTCCACACCGACCCCGACGGCCGGGCCTTCGTCGCCGAGCTCGTCCACCGGTCCGGCCTCGCCGCCGAGGACTGGCTCCAGCACCTCTTCGCCGCGCTGCTGCCGCCCCTGCTGCACTTCCTCCACCGGTACGGCACGGTCTTCTCCCCCCACGGGGAGAACGCCATCGTCGTCCACGACGAGCACGACGTCCCGGTCCGCCTCGCGATCAAGGACTTCGTCGACGACGTCAACATCAGCGCCCGACCGCTGCCGGAACACGCCACGATGCCCGAGGACGTCCGGGCCGTCCTGCTCACCGAGGAGCCCGCCTTCCTCACCCAGTTCATCCATTCGGGGCTCTTCGTCGGAGTCTTCCGCTACCTCGCACCGCTCTGCGAGGAGCAACTCGACGTGCCCGAAACGCACTTCTGGGACCTCGTCCGTGCCGAGATCCTCCGCTACCAGGGGCGCTTCCCGGAGCTGAAGGAACGGTTCGAGCTGTTCGATCTCCTCACCCCGCGGATCGAGCGGCTCTGCCTCAACCGCAACCGGCTCCACCTCGACGGCTACCGCGACCGCCCCGACCGCCCTCACGCGGCCGTCCACGGGACGGTGCCGAATCCGCTCGCCCGAGAGCGCGCGTGACCGGGCTGTCAGTGCGGCCCCGTAGGCTGGAAGCGCTATGACGAAGCCATCCCTCCCCGACCTCCTCCACGCCGCCGTCTCCGCCGTCGGCGGCACGGAGCGGCCCGGCCAGGTCGCCATGGCCGAGGCCGTGGCCGAGGCCATCGACGACAACTCCCACCTCCTCGTCCAGGCCGGGACCGGTACGGGAAAGTCGCTCGGCTATCTCGTTCCGGCCCTGGCCCACGGGGAGCGCGTCGTGGTGGCCACGGCCACCCTGGCGCTCCAGCGCCAGCTCGTGGAGCGCGACCTGCCGCGGACGGTCGAGGCGCTGCACCCGCAGCTGCGCCGCCGGCCGCAGTTCGCCATGCTCAAGGGGCGGTCGAACTACCTCTGCCTGCACCGCCTCCACGAAGGCGTCCCGCAGGACGAGGAGGACGGCCTCTTCGACCCCTTCGAGGCGGCGGCGCCCAGCAGCAAGCTGGGGCAGGATCTGCTGCGGCTGCGGGACTGGTCGGACGAGACGGAGACCGGCGACCGGGACGACCTGACGCCCGGCGTCTCCGACCGCGCCTGGGCCCAGGTCTCCGTCTCCTCGCGCGAGTGCCTGGGCGCGAGCAAGTGCGCGTACGGGGCGGAGTGCTTCGCCGAGTCGGCCCGTGAGCGGGCCAAGCTCGCGGACGTCGTCGTGACCAACCACGCCCTCCTCGCCATCGACGCCATCGAGGGCGCGCCCGTGCTGCCGCAGCACGAGGTGCTGATCGTCGACGAGGCCCACGAGCTGGTCTCCCGCGTGACCGGGGTCGCCACCGGCGAGCTCACCCCCGGCCAGGTCAACCGCGCCGTGCGCCGGGCCGCCAAGCTCGTGGACGAGAAGACGGCCGACCAGCTCCAGACCGCCGCGGAGGGCTTCGAGCGGGTCATGGAGCTGGCGCTGCCGGGCCGCCTGGAGACGATCCCCGAGGACCTGGCGTACGCGCTGATGGCGCTGCGCGACGCGGCCCGCGCCGTGATCACCGCGCTGGGCAGCACCCGGGACCGGTCGGTGCAGGACGAGGACGCGGTCCGCAAGCAGGCCATGGCCTCCGTCGAGACCGTCCACGGCGTGGCGGAGCGGATCACCGAGGGCTCGGAGTACGACGTCGTCTGGTACGAGCGCCACGACCGCTTCGGTGCCTCGCTCCGGGTGGCGCCGCTCACCGTCTCCGGCCTCCTGCGCGAGAAGCTGTTCTCGGAGCGCTCGGTGGTGCTGGCCTCGGCCACCCTGAAGCTGGGAGGCGACTTCAACGGCGTGGGGGCCTCGCTCGGCCTCGCCCCCGAGGGCACCACGGGGGACGACCTGCCGGTGTGGAAGGGGCTCGACGTCGGTTCGCCGTTCGACTACCCGAAGCAGGGCATCCTGTACGTCGCCAAGCACCTGGCCCGCCCGGCGCGGGACGGGGACCGGGGCGACATGATCGACGAGCTGTGCGAGCTGATGCAGGCGGCCGGCGGCCGTACGCTCGGCCTGTTCTCCTCGATGCGGGCGGCCCAGCTGGCGGCCGAGGAGCTGCGGGGGCGGATTCCCGAGCTGCCGATCCTGCTCCAGGGCGAGGACACCCTGGGCGAGTTGATCAAGAACTTCGCGGCCGACCCGCGGACCTGTCTCTTCGGCACGCTCTCCCTCTGGCAGGGCGTGGACGTGCCGGGCCCGAGCTGTCAGCTGGTCGTCATGGACAAGATCCCGTTCCCGCGGCCGGACGACCCGCTGATGAGCGCGCGGCAGAAGGCGGTCGAGGAGGCCGGCGGCAACGGCTTCATGGCGGTGGCGGCCACGCACGCGGCCCTGCTGATGGCCCAGGGCGCGGGGCGGCTCGTCCGGGCCACGGGCGACCGCGGCGTGGTGGCGGTCCTCGACCCCCGGCTGGCCACCGCCCGCTACGGCAGCTACCTCAAGGCCTCGATGCCCGACTTCTGGTACACGACGGACCGCAATCAGGTGCGGAAGTCGCTGGCGGCGATCGATGCCGCCTCGACGGCTGCCGGCGTCTGACGGGCCCGGGCCCTGCCCCCTCGGCGGCGGAAGGGCCCGGTGCCGGAAAGACAGCGGGCCCCGGGACCGGCGCAGTGGGTCCCGGGGCCCGGCCAGAGCCGGCGAGAGGGGTCACACCCGCCGGAGCACCGCCACGACCTTGCCAAGGATGGTCGCCTCGTCACCGGGGATGGGCTGGTACGCGGCGTTGTGCGGCAGCAGCCACACATGGCCGTCCTCGCGCTTGAAGCGCTTGACCGTGGCCTCGCCGTCGAGCATGGCGGCGACGATGTCGCCGTTCTCGGCGACGGGCTGGCGGCGGACCGTGACCCAGTCGCCGTCACAGATGGCCGCCTCGATCATCGAGTCGCCGACGACCTTGAGCACGAAGAGTTCGCCGTCGCCCACGAGCTGCCGGGGGAGGGGGAAGACGTCCTCGACGGACTCCTCGGCCAGGATGGGGCCACCGGCGGCGATCCGGCCCACCAGGGGGACGTAGGAGGCGGCGGGCTTGCCGGTGGTGTCCGTCGGCTGGGTGCTGGGCTGGTCGGAGCCGCGGACCTCGTACGCCCGCGGCCGGTGCGGGTCGCGGCGGAGGAAGCCCTTGCGCTCCAGGGCCATCAGCTGGTGGGCCACCGACGAGGTGCTGGAGAGGCCCACCGCCTGGCCGATCTCGCGCATGGAGGGCGGGTAGCCCCGCCGCTGGACCGAGTCGCGGATGACCTCGATGACCCGGCGCTGCCGGTCGGTGAGGCCGGAGCTGTCGGCCCTGATGCCTGGGGGTCGTCCGGGGAGGGCGCGGGCGGGTCGCCCGGGCTCCTCACCGTTCATGGATGTGTCGTTCATCGCGTGCACCGGCTCGAGTCGGCCCTGGGAGCGGTCCTGGGCGGTGATGGTGGCACTGTCTGCGGTGGTGGTCACGTCGTCGGCCCCTCTCGAATGGTCTCCCTGGCTGGCACAACGGTAGTAGCTTTCGAAAGGTTGCGCCAAACACACGTTCGAGTGAAAATCCGCAGATTGCCTTACGCCTGCCCGTGTGGAGGTGTATGTGCCCCCGCGCCGACGGTCCGATCCGGCCCCTACGGTAGCCTTCCCGGCTGGGTCCGCGCCCCCTCGGCGCCGGCCCTCTCCCGCGTCGGTAAGCCCCTCCGCGCGCCTGTCGGCGCCGCGACACGCTCGGGGTGTCGAAGCGCCCCCAACCCAAGATCTAGTGGTTGGATGGCACCGGCCGCCCAGGGATAGTGGTCTCGGTCTTCCGGGGCTCTTCGCATCGCCTATGCTGGTGGTCGCTTCGCGGGGCCCTTGACGGGTGGCGCGAGGCATGTCAGTCGTGCCAAGAAGGAGGGTCGGAACCAATGCACTGCCCCTTCTGCAGGCACCCCGACAGCCGGGTCGTCGACAGTCGCACCACCGACGACGGCACGTCGATCCGACGCCGCCGCCAGTGCCCCGACTGCTCCCGCCGTTTCACGACGGTGGAGACGTGCTCGCTCATGGTGGTGAAGCGGTCCGGTGTCACCGAGCCCTTCAGCCGCACCAAGGTCATCTCCGGCGTCCGCAAGGCCTGCCAGGGGCGACCGGTCACCGAGGACGCCCTCGCCAAGCTCGGCCAGCGGGTCGAGGAGGCGGTGCGCGCCACCGGGAGCGCGGAGCTGACCACCCACGACGTGGGGCTGGCCATTCTCGGCCCGCTGCAGGAGCTCGACCTCGTCGCGTACCTGCGCTTCGCGTCCGTGTACAAGGCTTTCGACAGCCTCGAAGACTTCGAGGCCGCCATCGCGGAACTCCGCGAGCGGCCTCCCGCTGAAAACCGTGGGACCGGCGCGACCCCCGAGGTCCCCGTTCCCGCCACCCCCGCCGACTGACGGCGGGCCGGGCCGACGAGGGTCCGCCCACCGGCCGCCGCGCGGCCGTGACAGACGTGCCCCGAGCGCCCCGACCGGCGCTCGTGGTTCCAGCAGTACAGATGGCAGTACAGAAGACGGTGCCCTGGGACTATCTGGGCGCCAAAGGGTGTTTTGCCCGTATATGGGAGGCGGCATGACAGAGACGGCGAGCGGCCCGGCACGTGGTTCCCGCACCAAGGGAGCCAAGGCGGCGAGCAAGGGCCTGCGGATCGAGCGCATCCACACCACCCCCGGCGTGCATCCGTACGACGAGGTGAACTGGGAGCGCCGTGACGTCGTCATGACCAACTGGCGCGACGGCTCGATCAACTTCGAGCAGCGTGGCGTCGAGTTCCCCGACTTCTGGTCGGTGAACGCGGTCAACATCGTCACCAGCAAGTACTTCCGCGGGGCCGTCGGCACCCCGCAGCGCGAGACCGGTCTGAAGCAGCTCATCGACCGCATCGTGAAGACCTACACCAAGGCCGGCGAGGACTACGGTTACTTCGCCTCGCCCGCCGACGCCGAGATCTTCGAGCACGAGCTGGCCTACGCCCTCCTGCACCAGATCTTCAGCTTCAACTCGCCGGTCTGGTTCAACGTCGGCACGCCGCAGCCGCAGCAGGTCTCCGCCTGCTTCATCCTGTCCGTCGACGACTCCATGGAGTCGATCCTCGACTGGTACAAGGAAGAGGGCATGATCTTCAAGGGCGGCTCCGGCGCCGGCCTGAACCTCTCCCGCATCCGCTCCTCCAAGGAGCTCCTCTCCTCCGGCGGCAACGCCTCGGGCCCCGTCTCCTTCATGCGCGGCGCCGACGCCTCCGCCGGAACGATCAAGTCGGGCGGCGCCACCCGCCGGGCCGCCAAGATGGTCATCCTCGACGTCGACCACCCCGACATCGAGGACTTCATCGAGACGAAGGTCAAGGAGGAGGAGAAGATCCGCGCGCTGCGCGACGCGGGCTTCGACATGGACCTGGGCGGCGACGACATCACGTCCGTCCAGTACCAGAACGCCAACAACTCCGTCCGCGTGAACGACGAGTTCATGAAGGCCGTCGAGTCCGGTGGAAAGTTCGGCCTGCGCGCCCGCATGACCGGTGAGGTCATCGAGGAGGTCGACGCCAAGACCCTCTTCCGCAAGATGGCCGAGGCCGCCTGGGCCTGTGCCGACCCGGGCATCCAGTACGACGACACGATCAACCACTGGCACACCTGCCCCGAGTCCGGCCGCATCAACGGCTCGAACCCGTGCAGCGAGTACATGCACCTGGACAACACGTCCTGCAACCTCGCCTCGCTGAACCTGATGAAGTTCCTCAAGGACGACGGCAAGGGCAACCAGTCCTTCGACGTCGAGCGCTTCGCCAAGGTCGTCGAGCTCGTCATCACCGCGATGGACATCTCCATCTGCTTCGCCGACTTCCCCACCGAGAAGATCGGCGAGAACACCCGGGCCTTCCGCCAGCTCGGCATCGGCTACGCCAACCTCGGCGCCCTGCTGATGGCCACCGGCCACGCGTACGACTCCGACGGCGGCCGCGCCCTCGCCGGCTCCATCACCTCCCTGATGACCGGTACCTCCTACCGGCGCTCCGCCGAGCTCGCCGCCGTGGTCGGCCCGTACGACGGCTACGCCCGCAACGCCGAGCCGCACCAGCGCGTCATGAAGCAGCACGCCGACGCCAACGACAAGGCCGTCCGCATGGACGACCTGGACACCCCGATCTGGGCCGCCGCCACGGAGGCCTGGCAGGACGTGATCCGCCTCGGCGCCAAGAACGGCTTCCGCAACTCCCAGGCCTCGGTCATCGCCCCCACCGGCACCATCGGTCTCGCGATGTCCTGCGACACGACCGGCCTGGAGCCCGACCTCGCCCTGGTCAAGTTCAAGAAGCTCGTCGGCGGCGGCTCGATGCAGATCGTCAACGGCACCGTCCCGCAGGCCCTGCGCCGCCTGGGCTACCAGGAGGAGCAGATCGAGGCGATCGTCGCCCACATCGCCGAGCACGGCAACGTGATCGACGCCCCCGGCCTGAAGACCGAGCACTACGAGGTCTTCGACTGCGCCATGGGCGAGCGCTCCATCTCCGCGATGGGCCACGTCCGCATGATGGCCGCCATCCAGCCCTGGATCTCGGGCGCCCTGTCCAAGACGGTCAACATGCCGGAGACGGCGACCGTCGAGGAGGTCGAGGAGATCTACTTCGAGGCCTGGAAGATGGGCGTCAAGGCGCTCGCGATCTACCGCGACAACTGCAAGGTCGGCCAGCCGCTCTCCGCCAAGAAGAAGGACACCGACGAGGCTGCGAAGGCCGAGGTCACCGCGAAGTCCGAGGCGACGATCCGCGAGGCCGTCGAGAAGGTCGTCGAGTACCGTCCCGTCCGCAAGCGCCTCCCCAAGGGCCGCCCGGGGATCACCACCTCCTTCACCGTCGGTGGCGCCGAGGGCTACATGACCGCCAACTCCTACCCGGACGACGGTCTCGGCGAGGTCTTCCTGAAGATGTCCAAGCAGGGTTCGACGCTCGCGGGCATGATGGACGCCTTCTCCATCGCCGTCTCCGTCGGCCTCCAGTACGGCGTCCCGCTGGAGACCTACGTCTCGAAGTTCACCAACATGCGCTTCGAGCCGGCCGGCATGACGGACGACCCGGACGTGCGGATGGCGCAGTCGATCGTCGACTACATCTTCCGCCGCCTGGCGCTCGACTTCCTCCCCTTCGAGACCCGCTCCGCCCTCGGCATCCACTCGGCCGAGGAGCGCCAGCGCCACCTGGAGACCGGTTCGTACGAGCCGGCCGAGGAGGACGTCGACGTCGAGGGCCTGGCCCAGTCCGCGCCCCGCGCCCAGGAGCTGAAGGCCGTCGCCGCCCCGGCCGCCCCCAAGGCCGAGGTGCCCGCCCCGAAGCAGGCCCACACCTCCGCGGAGCTCGTGGAGATGCAGCTCGGCATCAGCGCCGACGCTCCGCTCTGCTTCTCCTGCGGTACGAAGATGCAGCGGGCCGGCTCCTGCTACATCTGCGAGGGCTGCGGCTCCACCAGCGGCTGCAGCTGATCCGCCCGTAGGTGAGTGAAGGGGCGCCGGCCCTCGGCCGGCGCCCCTTCCGCCTGTCACCGCCCCCCTCCGGACGGCGACACGGCGGCAGGATCGGGTCAGGCGCGGGCCGCTCCGAGGAGGGCGGCGAACTCACGCGGGTCCGCGTCGAAGCCCCGGCGCAGCGACCGGTACGACCAGCCGTCCGTACCCTCCCGCGTGAACTCCACGACCGTCGCCGACCGGGCCTCGGCGAACTCGGTGAAGTCGTGCGCCAGAAGGTCCGTGTACCCCTCGCGTACCCGCACGGCCGCGTTGGTGATGTCGGCGAACGTGAGCCGCCCGCCACCCTGCTGTATCGCCACCCCGACCACCACGCGCGTGTACCGCGGCGCCAGCCGCTCCAGCTCCAGCGTCATCGCCTCGTCGTAGCCGAAGCCCTGCCCCGTACGGCTGTCGCGGTGGAGGGTGATCGTGCCGTCCGGCGACCGGCTGCCGAAGTGCACCAGGTAGTCCGGCGTCCCGTACGGATCGTCCGCCGTGAAGACCCCGGCGACCAGATCCAGGTCGTGCGCCGGCGCACCGGCCCGCGCCGGGTCCCACCGGAGCGTCACCTCGATCTTGCCGACCCCCTTGTTGAGCCCGCTCACGATGCCTCCCCTCCCACCCGCGCCGCCGCGGGTGGCTCTGCACGAACCCTCGCCCATCATGGTGTCACGGGGGTCCGACAGAACACCGGGGTCAATGGCGGAGATTGACCTCCCGAAGGGCCGAGCAGCCGGATCTCGACGTTCGAATGGCGTGAACCCACAGGGTCTGCCGGGGTGCGTCCCGGAGCCGTACGATGGCGCGGTGCTGGTCAAGTGGATTCGCTGCACCGTGGTGGACCGTCGCGGTTTCGAGCGGGGGCAGCGGAAATGGGCGGGGCTGCTCGGCGAACCGGGGTTCCGGGGGCAGGGCGGCGGCTGGAGCCGGTCGCGGCCGGATGTCGCCCATGTCTTCGCCTTCTGGGAGAGCCGCGCCTTCTACGACTCCTTCATGGCGCGCTCCCACGACCGCCTCGCGACGGCGCAGGCCGGCACCTTCAAGGACGGGCAGGTCAAGCTGTTCGACCACCGTTTCGACGTGAAGACGGGCTTCGAGCCCCGCTTCTCCGACGCGGACGTCGCACGCGTGGCCCACTGCCGGATCCACCCGGAACGGGTGGAGCACTTCGCCCTCATGCAGGAGAAGGTGTGGAATCCGGCCATGGCCGGCTCACCCGGCATGCTGAGGGGACTCTTCGGCGAGGGGCCGGGCAACGAGTTCCTCGTGCTGTCGCTGTGGGAGTCCGCCGCCGAGCACGGCAAGTACCGGGCGGAGCGCGTGGAGCGGCTCGGCCTGCGGGCCCGGACGGAGGCCGACGTGGCCGCCCTCACCGGCGACGTGGTGCGGCTGGAACCGTCGTGGACGGTCTGACCGAGCCGGCCGAACAGCGACACCCCCTAAGGTCGGGGGTATGGCACGACCGCGGCGCATCGTTCTCGTACGGCACGGAGAATCGGAGGGCAATGCCGATGACACGGTGTACGAAAGGGAGCCGGACCACGCCCTGCGGCTGACCCCGGCCGGGCTGCGGCAGGCCGAGGAGACGGGGGAGTGGCTCAGGGACCTCTTCGGCGAGGAGCGGGTGAGCGTCTACGTCTCGCCGTACCGCCGCACCCACGAGACCCTCCAGGCCTTCCGCCTGCCCGCCGACCGGGTGCGGGTGCGCGAGGAGCCGCGCCTGCGGGAGCAGGACTGGGGGAACTGGCAGGACCGCGAGGACGTACGCCTGCAGAAGGCCTACCGGGACGCGTACGGGCACTTCTTCTACCGCTTCGCCCAAGGCGAGTCCGGCGCCGACGTCTACGACCGGGTGGGATCGTTCCTGGAGAGCCTCCACCGCAGCTTCGAGGCGCCCGACCACCCGCCCAACGTCCTGCTGGTCACCCACGGCCTGACCATGCGCCTCTTCTGCATGCGCTGGTTCCACTGGACCGTGGCCGAATTCGAGTCCCTGTCCAACCCGGGGAACGGCGAGACCCGGGTGCTCCTGCTGGGCGAGGACGGGAGGTACCGCCTGGACAGGCCGTTCGACCGCTGGCGTACCCCGGAACCGTACGGGCCCACCGGATAGAGTGGCTGCGCGATGACCGCTGACTCCTCACTCGACCGGCGCTTCGACCGCGCCCTGGCCAGCCTGCGCGGGCTGTCCGTGGGGGACGCCCTGGGCTCCCAGTTCTTCGTCCCCGCCCACTACCCCCTGCTGAAGCGGCGCGAGCTGCCCTCCGCGCCCTGGCAGTGGACCGACGACACCGAGATGGCCTGCTCCGTCCTGGCCCTGCTCGCCCGCCACGGCCGGATCGACCAGGACGCCCTGGCCGCCTCCTTCGCGGAACACCACGACTTCGACCGCGGCTACGGGCCCGCGGTCAACCGGATGCTCCGGCTGATCCGGGAGGGCGGTGACTGGCGCGAACTCGCCGCCGCCCTCTTCAAGGGGCAGGGCTCCTGGGGCAACGGCGCCGCCATGCGCATCGCCCCCCTGGGCGCGTGGTACGCGGACGACCCCGAGCAGGCGACGCACCAGGCCGAGATCTCCGCCTACACCACCCACCAGCACCGGGAGGCCGTGGTGGGCGCCATGGCGGTCGCCGCCGCCGCCGCGCTGGCCGCCGCCCCCGACGGTCCCCCCACGCCCGAGGCGCTCCTCGACGGGGTCGTCGCGCTCGTGCCGCGCAGCGCCGTGGGAGCCGGGCTGCGGCGCGCCCGCGACATGCTCGACTACGGCGACGCCACCACCGTCGCGGCGGTCCTGGGGAGCGGGCGGCGGACGAGCGCCCACGACACGGTGCCCTTCGCCCTCTGGTCCGCGGCGCGGTCGCTCGGCGACTTCGAGGAGGCCTTCTGGACGACGGCGCAGGTCGGCGGTGATGTCGACACCACCTGTGCGATCGCCGGCGGGGTCGTCGCGTCCACGGCGGCGGGCACTCCTCCGGCGGCCTGGGTGGAGCGGACCGAAGCGCTCCCGGAGTGGCTGCCGCTCGCCGTCGCCTGACGCGGCCCGCCTGCCGGCGGGATTCCCGCGGGCGGAACCGACCTGGCAAACATCCGCGGCGGTCCTGTGCGCCGTACCGACAAACCGGGGCCTGCCCTTCCCCCCCGCCCGGCCGCGCCGGGCGGGGGGCGTTCGCGCCTGCGATCGAAGCGCCCCTCCGGGACTGCGCGGCCACGGGCTCCGACGGCGGGGCGACCAGCGGGCTCCCGGTGTCGTCGCGGCCCGACGGCGCACCCGGCGGAGGTGTACGGGAGCGAAGGGACGGACGGTCCGATCGCCGTCATGACGGGCCGGACCGCGGCGCCGCCGCCGCGCGGCGACCTCCCCGGGGGCGGCTCCCCGGGGCCTCGGCGCGCGCCCGCGGCGGCGTGTGCGGACGCCCGGAGGGAATCCGGGTGTCGCGGTCGGCCCCGGGCGGCGTAACCTGTGTGGCGCCATGCCGTACGAAGCCCCCACCCACACCGTCGAGCGATCGCTCCGAGCCACCACCGGCGCCAAGATCGTCGCCGGCGTCGACGAGGTCGGGCGCGGAGCATGGGCCGGCCCCGTCACCGTCTGCGCGGCCGTCACCGGTCTGCGCCGGGCCCCCACCGGACTGACCGACTCCAAGCTGCTCACCCCGAAACGCCGTACGGCGCTGGCGGCGGAGCTGGAGACCTGGGTCACGGCGTACGCGCTCGGTGACGCCTCCCCGGCAGAGATCGACGAACTCGGCATGACCGCCGCCCTGCGGCTCGCCGCCGTCCGGGCCCTCGAAGGCCTGCCCGTGCGGCCGGACGCGGTGATCCTCGACGGCAAGCACGACTACCTCGGAGCGCCGTGGCAGGTCCGTACGGTGATCAAGGGCGATCAGTCCTGCGTCGCCGTCGCCGCCGCCTCCGTCATCGCGAAGGTCCGGCGGGACGCCCTGATGGCCGAGCTGGAGGCCGAGTCCGCGGTGTGCGCGGGCTATGGCTTCGCCGCCAACGCGGGTTACCCGTCGCCGGTCCACAAGGCCGCGCTCGCGGAGCTGGGGCCCACCCCGTACCACCGGCTCTCCTGGTCGTACCTGGACGCCCTCCCGCGATGGCGCCACCTGAAGAAGGTCCGCCTCTCCGCCGAGGCGGCCGCGCTGGAGAGCGGGGGCCAACTCGGCTTCGACTTCTGAACTTCCGGCTGCCCGTCCCCCGGTGGGGCGGTCACGCAGCCGGTGGGCCCCGTGTGCCCACCCGCCGCCGCCCCGTGCGGCGGCATTTGATAGACATCCACCCATGCCTCTCATCCCCGAGGAGCCTCAGATTCACGAGAGTGCCCAGGGTCCCCGCGCCACCACGGCCCCCGGCCGCCCCGCGCCGACCCCCCGTCCCGTACCCGGCCCGCGTTCCGCGGCCTCTCCCCGTCCCGGCAGCCCGGTTCCCGGCCCCGCCAGGCCCGCGCCGCCGGCGCCCCGCCCGCGCCCCGGCGCCGGCCAGTCCCCGGTGAAGCCCGGGGAGAATCGTTCCGACGGCCGGACGACTCCGCAGCTCCAGGTGATCCCGGCCCCGGCCGACGGCGCCCTCGACGCCGCCGAGGAGGCCGTGGACCTGCTCCTGGAGAGCGGCCGCACCCCCGGCGACGTCCTGGTGCTCACCACCGGCGACCCGCACCCGTGGACGGCGCACGAGCTGTCCTTCGGCGAGGACGTCTACTGGGCCCAGCAGGACGCCCGCGAGGACGTCTTCTTCGCTCAGGGCGCGGCCGTCGAGCGCGCGGCCACCCGGCCCGTGGTCGTCGTCGCCGTCAACGGCGGGGACGACGACCTGATCGCCCGGGTGCTGCCGGCGGCCCTGGCCCGTGCCGGTGCGCTGCTGGTCGTCTGCGGTGACCCGCAGCGGATCACCGCGCTCCTCGGCGCCGGCGTCTGACCGCGACCACCCGTCTGTCCGGGTACGAGCACGGTCCTGAGATCCGAAGGGCCGGCAGCCGGACAGCGTCGCGTCCGGCCCGCCGGACCGTGTCCGGGCCGGACCCGGTCGAACCGTGTGCGCCCCGGCGGGGCGGTGGCGTCCCTCTGCCACCGTCCCGCGCGCGGTGAGCCTGCGGCCTGAATCCGCCGGTACGGTACGGGCGTCAGCGCGCCGCGGCCCACCTCAGGGGCTCGGCCGCGCCGCCGGCGCTGCGCGGGGTGAGGCGGCCGTGCTCGGCCGGCTCGTCGCCGAGGGGGAGCGGCTCCGAATCGGAGCTCGGCCGTCGGCCGCCGCGGCCCTCGCCGAGCACCTGCCACCCGCTCGTGGTCATGGTGATGTAGGCGCCGCAGCGCAGCCCGTGGAGCGTGCAGGCGTCCCGCAGGCCCCACATCCAGGCCCCGTCCTCCTCGGTCCAACGCTCGTCCCCGTCGCGGCAGTACAGCAGCACCGCCGTCCGCACGGGCGAGCGGCGCCGCAGGTCGTGGGGAATGACCCGTCTCAGGTGCGCCAGGAGCGCGTTCCTGAACTCCCAGCCGTCCGCCGGCGCGGGACGGTGGACGAACGAGGCGCTGGCGGCGAGCCGTTCCTCGTGGTCCAGGACCGCGACCACCGCGGTCGAGGGCGTGGGCCGGTGCCGCGAGTGCAGTCCGCTGACGACCTCACGGGGGTTGCGCAGCAAGGGAATCCCCGCCGCGGCCCACTCGGCCGGTTCGAGCATCCGAGCGAGGCGGCTGGCGGACCCGGACGACGATCTGATCGAAGTGGCTGAGGGCGGAGCGAATCCGAGGGTCACGGTCCTCCCTTCGGATACGCGCCCGTCAGGCGGGCAAGGTCGGGTGAGGGCGCACCACGGCACAGTCCTTCCGGGCCGCTGACGGGCCGTGCGGGGCGGTGTCCCAATTCTTGCCCGGCCCGAGCGGGGGCGGCAACGAGCAATTGAGTCCGCTGACGGGAATGCGGCGGTATGACACTCATATCCCTGCCCAGTTGCCCAGTGTTCACTCCCCGTTCTTCCACCCGTTTCACCCCTGGACGGCGAGCACCAGCGGAAACACCCCTTCCGCTCCGGCCCGCCGCAGCAGGCGGGCCGCCACCGCCAACGTCCAGCCGCTGTCGGAGAGATCGTCGACCAGCAGGACAGGACCCCCGGCGGCGGACACCCGTCCGGCCACCTCGGGCGGCACCGTGAGGGCCCGGTGCAGCCCCACCACCCGCTGGGCGCTGTTGGTCCGCGAGATCCGCAGATCCTCCGCCTCCGGCACGTACTCCACCGCGCCGAGCAGGGGCATCCGGCCGATCTCGGCGATCCGGCGACCGAGCGAGCCGACCAGCTCCGGCTTGCGGTGCGAGGCCACCGTCACCACGCCGGCCGGCCGCGCCGGGGCGTCCGGCGCCCCGGACGCCCAACCACCCGGCCCCTTGGCCCAGTCGGCCAGGACACGCACCACGGCCTGCACCACGTCGTCCGGCACCGGACCGTCCGGGGTGCCGTCGGCGAGCAGCGGACGCAGCCGGTTGCCCCAGCCGATGTCCGAGAGCCGCCCCAGCGCCCGCCCCGAAAAAGCCTGCTCGTCCGCCGGGATCCGGCCCTTCAGGTCGACACCGACCGCCGCCAGACCCGTCGGCCACATCTTGCGCGGCTCCACCTCCACTCCCGGACGGCCCAACTCGCCCTTGGCCGCGTCCAGCGCCGCCCCGGACACCTTGGGATCGAAGCGCGCCCCCGCGCAGTTGTCACAGCGACCGCACGGGGCGGCCTCCTCGTCGTCCAGCTGGCGCCGCAGGAACTCCATGCGGCAGCCCGTCGTCGCCGCGTAGTCCCGCATCGCCTGCTGCTCGGCCGCCCGCTGCCGGGCCACCCACGCGTACCGCTCCGTGTCGTACACCCACGGCCGGCCGGTGCTCTCCCAGCCGCCCTTCACCCGCCGCACCGCCCCGTCCACGTCGAGGACCTTGAGCATCGTCTCCAGCCGGGTTCTGCGCAGCTCGACCAGCGGCTCCAGGGCCGGCAGGGAGAGCGGGCGGCCGGCCTGCGCCAGCACGTCGAGCGTCCGGCGCACCTGCTCCTCGGGCGGGAACGCGACCGACGCGAAGTAGCGCCAGATCGCCTCGTCCTCCTGGCCCGGCAGCAGCAGCACCTCCGCGTGCTCCACCCCTCGGCCCGCACGGCCCACCTGCTGGTAGTAGGCGATCGGGGACGACGGCGAACCGAGATGCACGACGAAGCCCAGATCCGGCTTGTCGAAGCCCATGCCGAGGGCCGAGGTCGCCACCAGCGCCTTGACCCGGTTGGCCAGCAGGTCGTCCTCCGCCTGCTGCCGGTCCGCGTTCTCCGTGCGGCCCGTGTAGGAGGCGACGGTATGACCGCACTGACGCAGATACGCCGTGACCTCCTCGGCCGCCGCGACCGTCAGCGTGTAGATGATCCCGGACCCCGGAAGCTCGCCCAGGTGGTCCGCGAGCCAGGCGAGCCGGTGGGCCGCGTCCGGCAGCCCGATCACCCCGAGGCTCAGGCTCTCGCGGTCCAGCGGCCCCCGCAGGACCAGGGCGTCCGTGCCCGCGCCGGTGCCGAGCTGCTCCGCCACGTCCGCCGTCACCCGGGCGTTCGCCGTCGCCGTCGTGGCGAGCACCGGAACCCCCGCAGGCAGATCCGCCAGCATCGTCCGCAGGCGGCGGTAGTCCGGCCGGAAGTCGTGCCCCCAGTCCGAGATGCAGTGCGCCTCGTCCACCACCAGCAGACCCGTGGCGGCGGCGAGCCGGGGCAGCACCTGGTCGCGGAAGTCCGGGTTGTTGAGCCGCTCGGGGCTCACCAGGAGGACGTCCACCTCCCCGGCCGCCACCTCCTCCTGAACCGTCTCCCACTCCTCGGTGTTCGACGAGTTGATCGTCCGGGCACGGATGCCCGCCCTCGCCGCCGCCTCCACCTGGTTGCGCATGAGCGCGAGCAGCGGGGAGACGATGACGGTGGGGCCGCTCCCGCGCTCACGGAGCAGCGAGGTCGCGACGAAGTACACCGCCGACTTGCCCCACCCCGTCCGCTGCACCACCAGCGCCCGGCGCCGGTCGGCGACCAGCGCCTCGATCGCCCGCCACTGGTCCTCGCGCAGTCTCGCCCTGCCGGTCGGGTCGGAGACGAGACGGGCGAGCACGGTGTCGGCGGCGGCGCGGAGCGCGGCACGGTCTTCCAGGGGATCTGCGTGGGTCATGCCCCCATGCAACCCGATGGCTCGGACATCTCGCGAACGAGCGGCCCCGCCTGTGGACAACTCCAGGGCCGGACGGACCACCCGGACCGGGAGTTATCCACAGGGGTTTCCGATTTCGGAAGATCACGAGACCGTCGTGACCATGAACGCGAACCACCACGAAACCAGCGGACCCACCCGTACCCAGCAGATCACCCTGCGCGGCCCGGCCGAGCTCGCCGACGCGCTCCCGTTCATGCTGGGCTTCCACCCGACCGACTCGGTCGTCCTGGCCGCACTCCACGGCGAGCACGGACGCTTCGGCGGACGCGTCCGGCTCGGCATCCCCCGCTCGCCGCACGAGTGGGAGGCAACCGCCGACCACCTGGCCGAATGTCTGGTCGAAGGGAGCGGCAGGCGCGGCGAGCGCCCCGACGGCATCGTCGTCTTCCTGTGCCAGGACCCCGCCCCCGGCGAGACGGCCCGGCGCGTCATGGAGCGGCTGCGCCCCTTCGCGCAGCGCCTGCGGACCGCTTGCGGAGCCCTCGACATCCCCGTCTACGAAGCCCTCTGCATCTCCGACGGCCTCTACTTCTCCTACTGCTGTCCGGACGCCCGCTGCTGCCCGCCCGACGGGACGCCCCTCGCGCTCAGCGGCACCTCGGTCATGGCCGCCGCCGCCACGTACGCCGGCATCCAGGTGCGCGGCTCGCTGCGGGACATGCAGGCCCGGCTCCGGCCCGCGGGCTCCCCGGGGGAGGGGCGCCAGAGGGCCGCTCTCGACGCCGCGGCCGCCTCGATCGTCCCGCGGATCCTCGACGGGGCGGAGGAGGAGGGCCGCAAGGAGGTGCGCGAGACGACCCTGCGGCTGGCCCGGGACCTGCTCGCGAAATTCACCCCGCCCGCCGGGGGGACCGAGAAGCAGGGCGGCGCCGTGGGCACCGCCCAGGCGGACGCCGCCGATGACGCCCTGGTCGGCGCCGACGAGGCCGCCGCCCTCATCATCGGCCTCCAGGACCGGACCACGCGGGACCAGGTCGCCGAGTGGATGGAGGGCGCGGAGGGCCGGGCGGCACTGCGGCTCTGGCGGGTGCTCGCCCGGCGCTGTGTCGCCCCCTACCAGGAGCACGCCGCGGCGCCGCTGACCCTCGCGGGATGGACGGCCTGGTCCACCGGGGACGAACCCGCCGCGCGGGTCGCCCTCGGCCTGGCCCTGGAGGCCGACCCCGAGTACGTCTTCGCCCGGCTGCTGCACCAGGCCTGCAACGAGGGGCTGGATCCCGAGTCCCTCCGCGCCTGCCTGAGGAGCGAACGGGACGCGCGCCTCGCGGCGGACCGGCCCGCCGCCGTTCCCGAGCGGGCGGCGGAGCACGGCCCGCGGACGGAGGCCGCGAGCGCGCCGGAAGCCCCGGGAACGGGACGCGCCACCACCCGGCGGAGTACGGGAAGGCCGGGACGGCGGACCACCGCACCGGCCACGGCGGCGCCGCCGGCCGGCGTCCGCCCGCGCGGGAAGGCCAGGACCGGACCGGCGAGCCGAGCCCCGCGTACCGACGGCCGACGCGGCAGCAGGAGCGGAGGATGACAACCGTGACCCGGGCGCCCGCGCACGCGTTCAAGACTGCGGCGGAGCCGTCCCAGCCGTGCCGCCGACGCCCCGCCGGCCGTCCGGTTCGCACAGAGAGCACCCCCCATCCGTCATGGCCCTCCACCAAGACCCGCCTCCCGGACACCCCGCGGGCCCTCCGGCCGGCTCCAGCCCCACCCTCGCGGGCCTCACGCTCCCGCGCGGGGGAAGGGCGGGGGAGCTGCCGCCGGTCCACGACACGCTCCTCTGCGTCGCCCTGCCCGCCTTCACCGTCAGCGCCCCGCACGGCCAGCTCACCGGACAGGGCGCGGAGGGCGTGTACCGGGAGGGCCGGCGACTCCTCTCCCGCAGCGTTCTGCGGGTCGCCGGACGCGAACCCCTCGCCCTCCAGGGCCGTCTCACCGGCGCCGACCGTGCCGTCTTCCTCGGGGCCCTGCGCCTTCCCGGTGACCTTGGCCCGGACCCCGGTCTCCTCGTCGAGCGCACCCGTGACGCCGACGGCACCGAGCGGATCGTCCTGCGCGGCACCGCCCCCCGTACCTGCCGGCTCCCGGTGGACCTCACTCTGGGGACGGATCTCGCGGACCTGGGAGCGGTGGCGTCCGGTCGGCCGGGCCGCGAACTTGGCGCCAGTGTCCACGGCACGGGGCTGCGCTGGACGGGCGACGGCGGACGCTCCGTCGCCGTCGCCGCGGACCCCCCGCCCATGGACGCGCTGGCGGTCACGGGCGTCCTCCGCTGGGAGTGCGAGCTGGCTCCCGGCAGCACCTTCACGATCGTCCTGCGGGTGCGCCCCGACCGGGGGAGCGGTGCAGGGGCCACCCCTCGCGTCGGCACCGGAAGGCCCGGCGGTCACGTCCTGGCCGAGGCCGTGGCCGAGGGGGACGAACCCCGCGCCGGCGAGCTCCTGCGGACCTCCGTCGGGGATCTGCGCGCCCTGCTCCAGCGCGACCCGGCCCACCCCGCCGACGTCCACCTCGCGGCAGGTGCCCCGTGGCGGTGCGGACCGGTCACCGCCGAAGCGCTGTGGGCCGCCCGCATGGCGCTGCCGCTCGGCACCCGACTCGTCGCGGGCACCCTCAGGGCTCTGGCCCGAGGGCAGCTGGCCGGAGGCGGGCCCGAGTCCGGCCGGATCCCGGGCCCCCTCCGGGACGCGGGGCCGCACCTCCCACCCCGCTGCACCGGCATCGAGGCCACCCTCGCCTTCCCCGCCGTCCTCGCCGAGGCCCGCCGCTGGGGGCTCGCCGCGGCGGACCTCGAGGAGCTGCTGCCGGCGGCCGAACGGTGTCTCCGCTGGCTCCGCCGCACCGCCGCCGCGAGCGGCCTCGTCCCGGACCCCGACCCCGCCGGGCCCTGGCGGGCGGAGACCCAGGCGCACGCCCATCGCGCCGCGCTGCTCGGCGCCGATCTGCTCGACGCCTGCGGTCTGTCCGGCGGGGACGACCTGCGGGACACCGCGCAGGTGCTGCGGGCGCGGTTCCGCCGGGAGTTCTGGATCGACGACCCGGCGGCCGGCCGGCCGGCCGCCGCCCGCACACCGGACGGCCGCGTCTGGCCCCACACCGGCGGCTGGGCGGCCCACCTCCTCGACACCGGACTCCTCGGCGGCGGGCGGTACGCCCCCGGCCTGCTGGACAAGGCCGCCGTGGAACAGGTGGCGCGGCTCCTCGGCGGCCCCGCGCTCGACTCCGGATGGGGACTGCGCAGCCTCGGCGACAAGGAACCCGGACACAACCCCCTCGGCCACCGGGCGGGCGCAGTCCGGGTGCACGACACCGCCGTCGCCGTGGCCGGGCTCGCCGCCGCCGGACACGAGAAGGAGGCCGCCTCCCTGCTGCGCGGCCTCCTCGACGCCGCCGACTCCTTCGGACACCGGCTGCCCGAGATGTACGGCGGGCACCGGCGGACGGCCGGAGCCCGGCCGGTGCCCCACCCCGCCGCCTGCCGGCCGGCCGCCGTCGCCGCGGCCGGGGCGGTGCACGCGCTCACCGCCCTCGCCGGTATCCGTCCCGACGTGCCCGGCGGATCCGTGTCGGTCCACCCGCCGGCCTCCGTGCCGCTCGGCGCCATCCGGCTGTCGGGGCTCGTGGTCGCCGGCCGGCCCTTCGCCGTACGGGTCGGGCGCCGCGGTCTCGGGATGGTCGAGGAAGCCGCGGAAGGCCTGCAGCTGGGGGTGTGACGGAACGCCCGGGGACGGGGACCACGGAAGCCCGTGACGCGGCGGGAACCTCGACGCCGTGGCCGACACGGGGCGTGTTTATCGTCAGGAAGACGACTATGATCGCCGCATGCCTCCCTACGACCCGTCGGCCTTTCCGCCTTTCGCCGTCACCGTCGACCTGGTCGTGCTCACCGTGCGCCGTCACGCGCTCTGCACCCTGGTGGTCCGCCGCGGAGAGCCGCCGTTCCAGGGCAGCTGGGCGCTGCCCGGCGGATTCGTCCGCGCCGACGAGGACCTCGGCGCCGCCGCCGCGCGCGAGCTGCTCGAGGAGACCGGCCTGACCGCCTACGACCCGGCCGCCGCCGAACCCGTACCGGGCAACGGAGCGCACCTGGAGCAGCTGGCGACGTACGGGGCGCCCGACCGGGATCCGCGTATGCGGGTCGTCAGCGTCGCGCACCTGGCGCTCGCGCCCGACCTCCCCGCCCCGCGGGCGGGCGGCGACGCCAACAGCGCCCGCTGGGCCCCGGTCGAGGAGGTGCTCGGGCAGCGGAAGGCCGAGGACGACGATGACGGCCCGTCCGGAGAACTCGCCTTCGACCACGCCAAGATCCTCGCGGACGGAGTGGAACGCGCCCGTTCCAAGATCGAGTACTCCTCGCTCGCCACCGCCTTCTGCCCGCCGGAGTTCACGGTCGGTGAGCTGCGCCGGGTGTACGAGGCGGTCTGGGGCGTCTCCCTCGACCCGCGCAACTTCCACCGGAAGGTGACGGGTACACCCGGCTTCCTGGTCCCGGCCGGCGGCACCACCACCCGTCAGGGAGGGCGGCCCGCCCAGCTGTTCAGGGCGGGCGGTGCGACCCTGCTCAACCCGCCCATGCTGCGCCCCGAGGTCTGACCGGAGCCGGGGCCGCCGCCCCACGACCCCACCCTGCACCGAAAGTCCGAAATGTAGCGTTATCTTGCTGCGGTAGCGCCGCCCTGCCGCGGAGCGGTGACCTCAACCGCGAGAGAAGCGATGCTCCAGGCCATCGGACTCACCAGCACGCCCCGCCGTGACCTCCCTCCGGCTGTGGACGACCTCACCTTCGAGGCCCGGCCGGGCCGCGTGACCGCCCTCCTCGGCCCGCCGGGGTCCGGCAGGACCACGGCCCTCCGGCTCATGCTCGAACTCGAACCGGGCCGGGGGGTCACGTACTTCAGAGGCCGGCCGCTGCACCGGATCGCCCACCCGGCGCGCGAGGTCGGCGTCCTCCTCGGTGACGTCCCCGGGCACCCCCACCGGACGCTGAGGAGCCAGCTGCGCATGCTGGGCGCGGCGGCCGGCGCCCCGGCGGCGCGAGTGCAGGAGCTGGTCCACGCCCTCGGACTCGCCGAGTTCGAAGGAAGCCGCCTCGGCGGCCTCCCGCGCGGTGCGGAACGCCGACTCGGCCTGGCATGCGCCCTGTTGGGCGATCCCCACACCCTGCTGCTCGACGAGCCGACGGCCGGCCTCTCCCCGGCGGAGGGCGCCTGGATCCACCGCCTCCTGCGAGCGCACGCGGACGGCGGCGGGACGGTGCTCTACACCACCGGCGACCGCAGGGACGCCGCCAGGCACGCGGACCGCGTGGTGACCCTCACCGGCGGCCGGCTGGCCGCCGACCAGGACGTCACCGAGTTCACCCGCACCAGGCTGCGCCCCCGGGTCGCCGTCCGCACCCCGCACGCGGCCCGCCTCGCCGCGGCCGTGACCCAGGAAGCGAGGGCCGCCCGCCGCCCGGTCGAGGTGGTCGCGGAGTCCGGCAACCGCCTGTCCGTCTACGGCAGCGACTGCGCGGCGATCGGGGAGACGGCCTTCCGGCACGGCGTGCTCGTCCACCGGCTCACCGACGAGACCGGCCCCGCCCCGGCGGCCGAGCTCCCGGGAGCCGAGGCCGGCCCGGGGCCCGCGCCCGTGTCCTTCAGGCGCGACGCCCCGGCACCCGAGGACGCCGCCCGCAGGCCCGCCCGGTCGCCGCTGCGTCCGCTCCGGTACGAGCTCCGCCGGCTCGCGGGTGTGCCCGCCACCCCCCTCGTCCTGGCCGGAACCCTCGCCGCCTCCGTCGTCTGCGCCCTGCTCCTCGGGCGCGGCGGCCGGGCCGATCTCCCGGCGGTGCTGGCCGGCTGGCCGGCGCTCTTTCCGCTGCCGCCGGCCGCCCTCGGGGCGGGGCTCCTCGGCGCCTTCTCCTTCGGGGAGGAGTACCGCTACCCCGCGCTCACCTCCGCCCTCGGGGCCGTACCCCGCAGGCTCGGACTGCTGCTGGCCAAACTGGCGGTGGCGGCGGCGGTGGCGGTCCTTCTCGGGACGGTGGCCGCGGCGGCCGACCTCGGGGTGCTGAGGCTGTTCTTCGGCGGGGAGTTGAATCCCGTACCGCCGAACTGGCCCTCCATGAGCGCCCGTTGGCTCGGCCTGCTCGTCGGGTGCGCCTGGGCGGGAGTGCTCGGGGCGGGGGTGTTCCGGGCGGCCGCCGCCGGGGTGGCCGCCGTCCTCGCCGTCCCCGTCGCCTTCGTCCCGCTGCTGCAGAAGGTGCTCACGGGGCCCTCGGTCCGCTCGGTCGCCGGACTCCCCGCGCGCCTCCGCGAGTTCGCGGGCCCGCTGTGGTCCCCGGACGCGGACCGCTGGCTGAAGGGGGTGCTGGGCGTGCTCGGACAGCCCTCCGGGGTGGCCCTCTCGCTCACCTTGACCGGTCTGCTCTGCGCGTATGTGCTCACCGGGCTTCGCCGGAACGCCCGTTGGTGATCACTCCGGAGCCGAAATCGGCCGAATCTTCGACAACTCCCATGAAGGGCGCCGTTTATGTCCGGGTAATCGTCAATTGTGTAGCAGGTGCTGATCACCCTTTCGTGTGCTTTTCACCAAAGACCTCAAGGGAGATGGAGGGCACGCCGACAAAGGATGCGTGAGTACCCTTGCGCACACCATGATGACCGCCGCCCGCTCCGTCGAGTCCGGCCTCGGGGCCCCGGGCGATCTCGACCGCTACAGCTACACGGAGGCGCCCGGGGCCGACCGCGTGGCTCCGCCCGCCTGGGAAGGGGTGGAAACCGACCTGGGCCGGGTCGGCCGCCGCGCCACCGGCAGCCGGGGGCGGGGCCTGCACGGCCAGCTCGTCCAGCAGCTCGGCCAGATGATCGTCTCGGGGGACCTCGGCGCGGACCGCCCCCTCGTCCCCGAGGAGATCGGCCAGCGCTTCGAGGTCTCCCGCACGGTCGTGCGCGAGTCGCTGCGCGTCCTGGAGGCCAAGGGGCTCGTCAGCGCCCGCCCCAACGTCGGCACCCGGGTCAGGCCCGTCAGCGACTGGAACCTCCTCGACCCCGACATCATCGAGTGGCGCGCCTACGGCCCCCAGCGTGACGACCAGCGCCGCGAGCTGAACGAGCTGCGCTGGACGATCGAGCCGCTGGCGGCACGCCTCGCCGCCGGCCACGGCCGGGAGGACGTCCAGCAGCGTCTCGCCGACATGGTCGAGATCATGGGCCACGCGTACGCGCAGGGCGACGCCCTCACCTTCTCCCGGGCCGACACCGAGTTCCACTCGCTCCTCATCCAGCTCGCCGGAAATCGGATGCTGGAGCACCTCTCCGGCATCGTGGCCGCGGCGCTCCAGGTCTCCGGGGGCCCGGTCACCGCCTGCGACCGCCCCGGCGAGGCCTGTCTCGCGCACCACGCCCGGATCGCCGACGCGCTCGCCGCGGGTGACGCCCACGGCGCCGAGACGGCCATGCGGCAGCTGCTGACGGTCCACCCCGAGGTGGAGCGCGTCGTTCCCGCCCCCCGCGAACACTGACCGGCGGGCCATGGCCGGGAGTGCGGAAACCCGCGCGTCGCGTGCCGCCGGCCCGAGCGCGGTCCGGGGAGCCCGGCGGGGTTCCCCGGGGAGCGCCAGGCGCCGGCGGCATGGAATGTGTACGTATGCACCTCTTGGACAGGTTCTGTCCTGGGCGGGGTGTGACTCGGGCCACGAAGATTGGGCGTAACACTCCTCCGAGCCGTGCGATGACCTAAGAGGTGACGGCCGAGGAAGGAATACAGCAGCCGACGGAGGCGCTGTGCAGTTCCCCGGTCCAGCCCGCGCCGTCGGCACATTCCCCGCCGACGTCGTCGGCTCCGGCCCGATCAGGGCGGGGCCGGAAGCCGTTTCCATCGTTCCGAGAGGTTGTTCGTGTCGGCCAGCACATCCCGTACGCTCCCGCCGGAGATCGCCGAGTCCGAGTCTGTGATGGCGCTCATCGAGCGGGGAAAGGCTGATGGGCAGATCGCCGGCGATGACGTGCGTCGGGCCTTCGAGGCTGACCAGATTCCGCCAACCCAGTGGAAGAATGTTCTGCGCAGCCTCAATCAGATCCTCGAGGAAGAGGGTGTGACGCTGATGGTCAGTGCAGCGGAGTCGCCGAAGCGCGCCCGCAAGAGCGTCGCAGCGAAGAGTCCTGCCAAGCGCACCGCCACCAAGACCGTCACCGCCAGGTCGACCGTGACGAAGACGACCGTCGCGTCCGGCGCGGCGGCCCCGGCGGCCGAGAGCACCGACCCGTCCGACGAGGTCGGGGTGCCCGCCAAGAAGGCGGCCGCGAAGAAGACCGTCGCCAAGAAGGCCACGGCCAAGAAGACCGTCGCGAAGAAGACGGCCGCCAAGAAGACCGCGTCGAAGAAGGACTCCGACGAGCTGCTCGAGGGTGAGGAGCTGCTCGAGGACGTCGCGCCCGGCAAGGGCGAGGACGAGGAGGCCGAGGGCGAGAACAAGGGCTTCGTCCTGTCCGACGAGGACGAGGACGACGCTCCCGCCCAGCAGGTCGCCGTGGCCGGTGCCACCGCCGACCCGGTCAAGGACTACCTGAAGCAGATCGGCAAGGTCCCGCTGCTCAACGCCGAGCAGGAGGTCGAGCTCGCCAAGCGCATCGAGGCCGGTCTGTTCGCCGAGGACAAGCTGGCCAACTCCGACAAGCTCGCCCCGAAGCTCAAGCGCGAGCTGGAGATCATCGCGGAGGACGGCCGCCGGGCCAAGAACCACCTCCTGGAGGCCAACCTCCGACTGGTGGTCTCGCTGGCCAAGCGCTACACGGGCCGCGGCATGCTGTTCCTGGACCTGATCCAGGAGGGCAACCTGGGTCTGATCCGCGCCGTCGAGAAGTTCGACTACACCAAGGGCTACAAGTTCTCCACGTACGCCACCTGGTGGATCCGTCAGGCGATCACGCGCGCCATGGCCGACCAGGCCCGCACCATCCGTATCCCGGTGCACATGGTCGAGGTCATCAACAAGCTCGCGCGCGTGCAGCGCCAGATGCTCCAGGACCTGGGCCGTGAGCCCACCCCGGAGGAGCTGGCCAAGGAGCTCGACATGACCCCGGAGAAGGTCATCGAGGTCCAGAAGTACGGGCGTGAGCCGATCTCGCTGCACACCCCCCTGGGTGAGGACGGCGACAGCGAGTTCGGTGACCTCATCGAGGACTCCGAGGCGGTCGTTCCGGCCGACGCGGTCAGCTTCACGCTCCTCCAGGAGCAGCTGCACTCCGTCCTGGACACCCTCTCCGAGCGTGAGGCGGGCGTCGTCTCGATGCGCTTCGGTCTCACCGACGGCCAGCCGAAGACGCTGGACGAGATCGGCAAGGTCTACGGCGTGACCCGCGAGCGGATCCGCCAGATCGAGTCGAAGACGATGTCGAAGCTGCGTCACCCGTCGCGTTCGCAGGTTCTGCGCGACTACCTCGACTGATCGAAAGCGCGACCGAAGGGCCCGGCCCCCCGAAAGGGGGAACCGGGCCCTTCGGCGTGCGCGGGTGCGGGCTTTCCGTGTGTGCTGGACGCTGGGTGAACCGACATCAGCGGAGAGTCAGGAGGCTCCATGCGTGGTCCCTTCGCACGAGCAGTGGCAGGTGCCCTGGGCGTGATCGTGGCGGCGGCGGGGCAGGTGGTGGGCGCCTCCCCCGTCGCCGCCGACAGTGTCGTGGTGGGCGGCGGGCCCGCCCGCATCACGGACGCCCCGTGGGTCGTGGCGCTGTCCAGCCGTGACCGGTTCGGGGGTACCCGTGCCGGACAGTTCTGCGGAGGCGTCGTCGTGGCGCCCACCAAGGTGCTCACGGCGGCGCACTGCCTGGGGCGCGAGGTGCTCGGCGGCGAGCCGTGGCAGGTGCGGGACCTGGCGGTCATCG
The DNA here is from genome assembly GCF_040302405.1 of Streptomyces sp. NPDC126503. Taxonomy (NCBI): domain Bacteria; kingdom Bacillati; phylum Actinomycetota; class Actinomycetes; order Kitasatosporales; family Streptomycetaceae; genus Streptomyces; species Streptomyces sp. NPDC126503. The sequence goes on along the minus strand of NZ_JBEORS010000005.1, from coordinate 264,467 downwards.
CGGGGCGTGCGGAACTGCGCGGGGAGGGCGGCCAGGAGGTGCGGATCTCCGACACCTGGGTCAACCCGGACTACGATCCGACGACCAACTCCGGCGACCTCGCCGTGCTCACCCTGGCGAACGCGCTGCCGGGGTCGTACGTGATCGGCGTCGCCCGGCCGGGGGACGCCGCCCAGGCGCCCGGCACGCCGGCGGACGTCTACGGCTGGGGTGACACGAGCGGCAACGGGAGTTACGCCTCCACCCTGCGCACCGCGCGCGTGGAGGTGCTGCCGGACGCGGCGTGTGAGCGGGCGTATCCGGAGGGCGGCGGAGTGGCGTACCGGGGCGACACGATGCTGTGCGCGGGTGATCCCCGCGGCGGCAAGGACGCCTGTCAGGGTGACAGCGGTGGCCCGCTGGTGGCCGGGGGGCGGCTCGTCGGCCTCGTGTCCTGGGGGAGCGGCTGCGGGCAGCCGGAGAACCCGGGGGTCTACACGCGGGTCTCGGCGATGCTGCCCGAGCGGTTCTGAGAGCGTCTCCGCACGGGCGGAGGATACGAGAACGGGCGGCCACCCCCCATGTGCGCGGGGGTGGCCGCCCGCCGTCCGGTCAGCGACCGGCCCTTGGCTCGTCGTGGATGATGCGCGGAGGCGTCAGTGCTCGTCGCCCACCGTGCGGGCCGGCACGTCGGTGAGCCGGTCCGTCTCATCCTGTATCTCAACGGCGATCTTCTTGAGTTCCGGCTCGAACTTGCGACCGTGGTGGGCGCAGAAGAGCAAGTCACCTCCGCTGGTCAGGACGACACGCAGGTATGCCTGGGCGCCGCAGCGGTCGCAGCGGTCAGCGGCCGTCAGGGGGCTCGCGGGGGTCAGAACAGTAGTCACGTCGCCTCTTCTCTAGCTCGACGAGCTGTCGTACCAGGGTCAACATCCAACCAGGCCGAAAACGTTCCCGCTCCTGGCTTTTCCTCGAAACTTTTTCCCGAGGTGGCTGTCTGCTGCCGGTTGGCGGCGAATGAGCCGTATTGCGTCGCTCTACGGATTTCGCATTGCTGGTGTCGGTCCGTCCTCCCGGCGCGGACGCCGGTTGTTCATGAGGACGTGCCCGGAGCCTAAATGGTTCATGCCTGGAAGGGAACGTGATGTTCACGTCACCCCTTCGAGGGATCGAACACGCATGCGACCGTGGACTAGCATGAGGAAACCGGAGGGTGGCGTGGCAACGGCTCTACCAGGCATCGGTACCCTCTGACCGGTGAACGACGCCGGGCCTTACCCACCGGGCCAGGATTTCAAATTCAGCGAGGAGCGAACCGCGTGACCGCCGAAACGTCCGTGCCGTCCAGTGCGCTGCTGACCGCAGACCGTGACGGTTCCAACTACACCGCGCGGCACCTGCTCGTACTGGAAGGGCTCGAAGCGGTTCGCAAGCGTCCCGGTATGTACATCGGGTCCACCGACAGCCGCGGCCTGATGCACTGCCTCTGGGAGATCATCGACAACTCGGTCGACGAGGCCCTCGGCGGCTACTGCGACCACATCGAGGTCATCCTCCACGACGACGGGTCGGTCGAGGTCCGGGACAACGGCCGCGGCATCCCCGTCGACGTGGAGCCGAAGACCGGTCTGTCCGGCGTCGAGGTCGTCATGACCAAGCTCCACGCCGGCGGCAAGTTCGGTGGCGGCTCCTACGCCGCCTCCGGTGGTCTGCACGGCGTCGGCGCCTCCGTCGTCAACGCCCTCTCCGCCCGTCTCGACGTCGAGGTCGACCGGAACAGCGCGACCCACGCGATCAGCTTCCGCCGCGGTGTGCCCGGCATCTTCACCGAGCAGGGCGCCGACAGCCCCTTCGACCCGGGCAACGGCCTGCGCAAGACCAAGCGGGTGCCGAAGACGCGCACCGGCACCCGGGTCCGCTACTGGGCCGACCGCCAGATCTTCCTCAAGGACGCCAAGCTCTCCCTGGACACGCTGCACCAGCGCGCCCGGCAGACCGCCTTCCTCGTGCCCGGCCTCACCATCGTCGTCCGCGACGAGCGCGACCTGGACGGGGTGGGCAAGAGCGAGGAGACCTTCCGCTTCGACGGGGGCATCAGCGAGTTCTGCGAGTACCTCGCCCAGGACAAGGCCGTCTGCGACGTCCTGCGCCTCACCGGGCAGGGCACCTTCAAGGAGACCGTCCCCGTCCTCGACGACCGCGGGCACATGACCCCCACCGAGGTCACCCGCGAGCTCGGCGTCGACGTCGCCCTGCGCTGGGGCACCGGGTACGACTCCACGGTCAAGTCCTTCGTCAACATCATCGCCACCCCCAAGGGCGGCACCCACGTCTCCGGCTTCGAGCAGGCCGTCACCAAGACGGTCAACGAGGTGCTGCGCTCCGCCAAGATGCTCCGCGTCGCCGAGGACGACATCGTCAAGGACGACGCCCTGGAGGGCATCACGGCCGTCGTGACGGTCCGCCTCGCCGAGCCGCAGTTCGAGGGGCAGACCAAGGAGGTCCTCGGCACGTCGGCCGCCCGGCGGATCGTGGCGAACGTCGTCGCCAAGGAGCTCAAGGCCTTCCTGACCTCCACGAAGCGGGACGCCAAGGCCCAGGCGCGGGCCGTCCTGGAGAAGGCCGTCGCCGCGGCCCGGACCCGTATCGCCGCCCGGCAGCACAAGGAGGCACAGCGCAGGAAGACCGCGCTGGAGTCCTCCTCCCTGCCGGCCAAGCTCGCCGACTGCCGCAGCGACGACGTGGAGCGCAGCGAGCTGTTCATCGTCGAGGGCGACTCCGCGCTCGGCACGGCCAAGCTCGCCCGCAACAGCGAGTTCCAGGCCCTGCTGCCCATCCGCGGCAAGATCCTCAACGTCCAGAAGTCGTCCGTCGCCGACATGCTGAAGAACGCGGAGTGCGGGGCGATCATCCAGGTCATAGGAGCGGGCTCGGGCCGCACCTTCGACATCGACGCCGCCCGCTACGGCAAGGTCATCATGATGACCGACGCCGACGTCGACGGTTCCCACATCCGCACGCTCCTGCTGACCCTCTTCCAGCGCTACATGCGCCCCATGGTCGAGGCCGGCCGGGTCTTCGCCGCCGTACCCCCGCTGCACCGCATCGAGCTGGTCCAGCCCAAGAAGGGCCAGGACAAGTACGTCTACACGTACTCGGACAACGAGCTGCGGCAGACGCTGCTGGAGTTCCAGCGCAAGGGCGTCCGCTACAAGGACTCCATCCAGCGCTACAAGGGTCTGGGCGAGATGGACGCCGACCAGCTCGCGGAGACCACGATGGATCCGCGCCACCGCACTCTGCGGCGGATCAACATCGGCGACCTGGACTCCGCGGAGCAGGTCTTCGACCTCCTCATGGGCAACGACGTGGCGCCCCGCAAGGAGTTCATCACCAGCTCCGCCGCCACCCTCGACCGCTCGCGCATCGACGCCTGAACCGGCCGGTCCTCCCCGCGGGGGGACCGGCCCGAACGGGGCGGGCCGGGTGGACGCGGTACGCATATCGGCCCGGCCCGGTCAGGACGCGTGGGGGCCAGGTCACCTGATGGGGTGAAGTGAGGGGGGAGAAGAGTCCAAGATCTTCCTGCTCTGTCCATCCTTGGGCAAGCGGCCGAAACGGTTCGCTGACAAGGAGAGTTGGCCGGTGGAGCAGGTGGACAAGCAGGAGGGGACCGGCGTCGCGACGACGCCGGCCGACGACCCCTGGTACGAGGCGGTGCCTTCCGCCGGGGTCACGTACGAGGAGGCCACGGCGCACGGCGCCGGCCCGGCGGACGGGGTGCCCCGGCAGCGGGCCCACAGCGCCGCCGAGATCTATCTGGAGGTCCAGCGGAGCCCCGCGTTCCAGGAGGTGCGCCGCCGCTACCGCCGGTTCGTGTTCCCCGCGACCCTCGCCTTCCTCCTCTGGTACCTCGCCTATGTCGTGGCCGCCACGGCCGCCCCGGGTCTCATGGCCCGCCCCGTCGCGGGGGCGGTCAACGTGGCCATGATCGCGGGACTCGGCCAGTTCCTCACCACCTTCCTCCTCACCTGGGCGTACGCGCGCCACGCACGGCTGCGCCGAGACCGCGCCGCCCTCGAACTGCGCTGGGACACCCAGGAGATGACCCGGGGGGTGGCGCCGCGATGACCGGAAGCCACCAGACCCTGGCACTCGTGCTGTTCAGCGTCTTCGTCGCCGTCACCCTGGGCATCACCACCTGGGTCAGCCGGCACCGGCAGGGCTCCGCCGAGGAGTTCTACGCCGGCGGCAGGCTCTTCTCCCCCCTGGAGAACGGCTTCGCCATCGCCGGCGACTACATGTCCGCCGCCTCCTTCCTCGGCATCTCCGGACTGATCGCGCTCTACGGCTACGACGGCATGCTGTACTCCGTCGGCTTCCTCGTGGCCTGGCTGGTCGTCCTCCTGCTGGTGGCCGAACTGGTCCGCAACTGCGGCCGGTTCACGCTCGCCGACGTCATCGCCGCCCGCATGGCCGAGCGGCCCGTACGGATCGCCGCCGGCAGCTCCTCCGTGGTCGTCTCGGTGCTCTACCTCGTCGCCCAGATGGTCGGCGCGGGCAGCCTGGTCGCCCTGCTCCTCGGCGGTACCAGCGAGGCGGCCCGCTCCTGGACCGTCGTCGGCGTCGGCGCCCTGATGGTGATCTACGTGTCGCTCGGCGGCATGCGCGCCACCACCTGGATCCAGATCGTCAAGGCCGTCCTTCTCATGGCCGGCACGATCACCCTCACCGTGCTCGTCCTGCTCCGCTTCCACGGCGACGTGAACGCCCTGCTCTCCACCGCGGCCGAACGCAGTGGCCACGGCCTGGACTTCCTCGCCCCCGGCCTGCGCTACGGCGGCGACTGGACCGCCCGCCTCGACTTCATCAGCCTCGGCCTCGCCCTCGTCCTGGGCACCGCGGGCCTCCCGCACATCCTGTCGCGCTTCTACACCGTGCCCACCGCCCGGGCGGCCCGCCGGTCCGTCGTCTGGTCCATCGGGCTCATCGGCGGCTTCTACCTGATGACCATCGTCCTCGGCTTCGGAGCGGCCGCCCTCATCGGCCCCGGCGCCGTGCGCGCCTCGCATGCCTCCGGCAACACCGCCGTACCGCTGCTCGCCCTCGACCTCGGCGGAGGCGCCGGCTCCACCGGCGGCACCGTGCTGTTCGCGGTCGTCGCCGCCGTCGCCTTCGCCACCATCCTCGCCGTCGTCGCCGGCATCACCCTGGCCTCCTCGGCCTCGGTCGCCCACGACCTGTACCGGTCGCTGCGCCGCCGCCACTCCACGCCGTACAGCGAGGTGGCCGTGGCCCGGTTCGCCGCCGCGGGGATCGGAGCGGCCGCCATCGGCCTCGGGCTCCTCGCCCGCGACCTCAACGTGGCCTTCCTCGTCGGCCTCGCCTTCGCGGTCGCCGCCTCCGCCAACCTCCCGGTGCTGCTCTACTCCCTCTTCTGGCGCCGGTTCACCACCCGCGGAGCGGTCTGGTCCGTCTACGGCGGCCTGATCCCCGCGGTGCTGCTCGTCCTCTTCTCGCCGGTCGTCTCGGGCAGCCCGGAAGCGGTCTTCCCCGGCCTCGACTTCCACGTCTTCCCGCTGCAGAACCCCGGAGTGGTCTCCATTCCGCTCGGCTTCCTCGCCGGCTGGATCGGCACGGTCACCTCACCCGAGCCGCCCGACGCGGCACGGCACGCCGAGAGCGAGGTCAGGGCGCTGACGGGGGCCGGCGCCGTGTGACACGGTCCGGCGGTCCTCCCGCCGCCGTCAGGGCGCGGGCGAGTTCAGAGGCCCGGCGGCGGGGAGGGCGCCCAGGTGTAGCGGTGTTCGGGACGGCCCGTCTCCCCGTACCGGAGCGAGAGCCGCACCCGGCCGGTGCGTTCCAGGAGCTTGAGGTAGCGCTGCGCGGTCTGGCGGCTGACGCCGGCCCGGTCCGCGATCTCCTGGGCGGAGAGCGGGCCACCGGCGGCGAGCAGCACCTGGCGGACCAGCTCGGCGGTCGTGGGGGAGTGGCCCTTGGGCAGGTCGGGGGCGACCGTCCCGGCCGCCAGCGTGCCGAAGATCCGGTCCACCTCGGCCTGTTCCGCCTCGCCCCCGCCCTCCAGGGCGGTGCGCAGGGACGCGTACGCCTCCAGCTTGGCGCGCAGCCCGGCGAAGTTGAACGGCTTCACCACGTACTGGAGCGCGCCGTGCCGCATCGCGGCCTGCACGGTCGCCACGTCCCGGGCCGCCGTCACCATGATCACGTCGCACTGGTGGCCCCGCGCCCGCAGCTCCCGTACGGCCGCCAGACCGTTCTCGTCCGGCAGGTAATGGTCCAGCAGGACCAGGTCCACAGGGTGCTCGGCCAGGGCGGCCAACGCCTCGGAAGTCGAATGCGCGGTGGCCACGACCCGGAAGCCGGGCACCTTGGCGACGTAGGCCGCGTTGATCCGGGCCACGTGCACGTCGTCGTCCACCACGAGTACGTCGATCACCGTGCCGCCTCCCCCAGGACCTCCGGGGCGGCCGGCGCGGGGTCCGCGGAGGGCTCCGGATCGCTCAGCGCGTCGGGCAGGACCACGGTGAACTCCGCGCCCCCGTCCGGGCCGGAGGCGACCAGGGCGGTGCCGCCGCGGCGCTCGGCGAGCCGGCGCACGAGCGCGAGACCGAGCCCCCGCTTGCCGTGGGACGGCGGTTCCTTCGTGGACCATCCCTCGGTGAAGATCAGCTCCCGGCTCTCCTCCGGGACGCCCGGGCCGGTGTCCGCGACGGTCAGCACGACGGTACGGCCACGGGTGGCGAGCGCCACCTCCACCCGGGCGCCGGGGGCACCGGCGACGGCGTCCAGGGCGTTGTCCACCAGGTTCCCGACGACGGTGACCAGCTCGCGCGGGTCGACCAGCCGGTCCGGAAGCAGGGACTCCGGCGCGATCCGCAGAGAGACGCCGCGCTCGGCGGCCACGGTCGCCTTGCCCACGAGCAGCGCCGCCAGCAGCGGGTCGCGCACCTTCTCCGTGACCTGCTCGGCGGTGGCCCGGTGGACGCCCACGACCTCGGTGACGAACGCGACGGCCTCCTCGTGCATCTCCAGCTCGAGCAGTCCAAGGAGGGTGTGCAGGCGGTTGGCGTGCTCGTGGTCCTGGGCCCGCAGGGCGTCGATCAGACCCCGGGTGGAGTCCAGCTCGCGCCCGAGCCGCTCCAGCTCGGTGCGGTCGCGCAGCGTCACGACGGCGCCCCCGTCGTGCGTGGGCATCCGGTTCGCGACGAGCACCCGGTGCCCCTGGACGGCCACCAGGTCCTCACCCGTCACCCGCCCGGCGAGGACGTCGGCGGTACGGCCCGGGCCGAGCAGCTCCTCCAGCGGGCGCCCCGCCGCCTCGGGACCGAGCCCGAGCAGACGCTGGGCCTCGTCGTTCACGAGCCGTACCGCCCCGGCCCGGTCCAGGGCGACCACGCCCTCCCGGATGCCGTGCAGCATGGCCTCCCGCTCGGCGAGCAGCGCGGAGATGTCGGAGAACGCGAGGTCGTGCGTGCGGCGCTGGAGCCGCCGGGAGATCAGGTACGCCGCGAGGGCGCCCACCGCGAGGGCTCCGCCGGCGTAGGCGAGCAGCCCGGGGATGGCGGCCAGGAGCCGGGCCCGCACGCTGTCGTACTCGATGCCGACCGAGACCGCGCCGACGATCCGCCCGCCGGCGTCCCGCAGCGGTGCCTTGCCGCGCGCCGAGCGGCCGAGGGTGCCGCTGTCGATCTCCATCACCTCGTGACCGGCCAGCGCGGTGCTCGGATCGGTGGAGACCCGCCGGCCGATCTGCGCCGGGTCGGGGTGCGACCAGCGCACGCCGCGCCCGTCCAGGACCACGACGTACTCGGCGCCCGTGGAGAGCCTGACCCGCTCGGCCTCGGCCTGGACCGGGCCGCCCGCCGACGGCGGCGTGGCGGTCAGCTCCGCCGCGAGCCGGGGCGAGGCGGTGCTCTCGGCGATGGCGAGGGCCCGCCGCATGGCCTGGTCGTCGAGCTGGGCGCTCAGCGGGGCCAGGAACAGGCCGGTGGCGAGAACGGTGACGCCCGTCGCGACGGCCAGCTGCATCAGCAGGACCTGCGAGAACACCCGCCGCGGCCATCCGAACCGCAGACGGCGTACGGGGGGCCGCGCGGGGCCGGTCGGTGCGGGGCTCATGCCGGAAACGGTAAGGGGCGACGGCCCACGACCGGAAGTACCGGCTCTCGGGGCGGGTACGGGCCCGGCCCACGGCGCCGGGATCCGGTGCGCCCCGGCTTCCGCTCCGTGCGCGGCGGGGCCGTACCGCGCCGGTCTCCGGCCCCGTACGGCTGCCCGCCGGAATTCGGCCGCCGCGTCCGCCCGCCTATCCTGAACCTTTCCGCGGCGCGCGGGCCGCGGGACAGGACCGAGCACACGAAAGGCACCTCACCTTGACCACCCACCAGATCCCCGTCGTCGTCCTCGCCGGGTTTCTCGGGGCCGGCAAGACCACGCTCCTCAACCACCTCCTGCGGAGCGCACGGGGCACCCGGATCGGGGTCATGGTCAACGACTTCGGCGACATCGGCATCGACGCCATGACCGTCGCCGGACAGGTCGGCTCCACCGTCTCCCTCGGCAACGGCTGCCTGTGCTGCGCCGTGGACGCGAGCGAGCTGGACACCTACCTGGAGGTCCTGACCCGCCCCGAGGCCCGGCTCGACGTGATCGTGATCGAGGCGAGCGGCCTCGCCGAGCCGCAGGAGCTGGTCCGCATGATCCTCGCCAGCGAGAACGAGCGGATCGTGTACGGCGGCCTGGTGGAGGTCGTGGACGCCGCCGAGTTCGACTCCACCCGGCGCCGGCACCCGGAGACCGACCGGCACCTCGCCATCGCCGACCTCGTGGTCGTCAACAAGGCCGACCGGGTCGCCGGGGACGCGCTGCGGGCCGTCCGGGAGACCGTGGCCGGCCTCGCCGGGCGGGCCGCCGTCGTCGAGGCCTCGCACGGGCGGGTGGACCCGGAGCTCCTCTTCGACCGGGTGGTGGCCGAGGGTGAGATCGAGGGCCAGATGTCGATCGAGGACATCCTGTACGGCTCCGGGGACGAGGAGCACGCGCACCCGCACGCGACCTACGAGACGCTCTCCCTCGCCACGGCCGTCCCGCTGCACCCGCGGCGGCTGATGGCCTTCCTGGACTCCCGTCCCGAGGGCCTCTACCGGATCAAGGGCTTCATCGACCTCGGGGCCGCCGACCCGGCCCACCGGTACGCCGTCCACGCCGTCGGCCGCTTCCTGCGCTTCTACCCCGAACCGTGGCCGGAGGGCGAGGAGCGCCTCACCCAGCTCGTCCTCATCGGCTCCGGCATCGACGCGGCGGCCCTCCGCAAGGAACTCGCCGCCTGCGAGCAGCACGGGCCGCAGGACGTCCCCGACGAGCACAGCATGTGGGGCGTCCTGCGGTTCGTCCCCCACCGCGACGAGCCCGAAGAGGCCGACGAGGCCGACGAAGGCGGCGACGCGGCCGAGGCGTGAACCCCGGGGGTCCGGAACCGAGGCCGGGGGCCCCGGCTCCGGACGCGGTCAGGACACCGGGCTCGCGACGACCTCGACCGGCTTGGCGAGCGGCGTGCCCGAGCCGTCGCGGCGCGGGTCCGGCTCGGGCAGTTCCACCGGGGTGCCGTTGCGCTGGGCCGCGCGGGCCGGGGTGGCGCCCGCCCAGGCCAGGACCAGGACGTCCTCGCCCTTCAGGAACCGCTGGCAGCGCACGCCGCCGGTCGCCCGGCCCTTGCGCGGGTACTGGTCGAAGGGCGTCACCTTCGCCGACGTACCGGAGGCGGGCTCCAGGGTGCCGGTGGCGCCCGCGACCGTGAAGACCACGGCGTCGGCCGCCGGGTCCACCGCGGTGAAGGAGATCACCTCGGCGCCCGCCGCCAGCTTGATGCCCGTCATGCCGCCGGCCGGCCGGCCCTGCGGCCGCACCTGGGAGGCCGGGTAGCGCAGCAGCTGGGCGTCGGAGGTGATGAAGACCAGGTCCTCCTCGCCCGTCCGCAGCTCGGTCGCGCCGACGATCCGGTCGCCCTCCTTGAGGGTGATGACCTCCAGCTCGTCCTTGTTCGCCGGGTAGTCCGGCACCACCCGCTTGACCACGCCCTGGAGGGTGCCGATCGCCAGGCCCGGCGAGGCCTCTTCGAGCGTCGTCAGACAGACCACCGTCTCCCCGGGCTCCAGGGAGACGAATTCGGCCAGCGGCGCACCGCCCGCCAGGCTCGGCGCGGCGGCCGTGTCGGGCAGCTGCGGCAGGTCGATCACCGCGAGCCGCAGCAGCCGCCCGGCCGAGGTGACCACGCCGACGTCGCCGCGCTGGGTCGCCGCGACCGCCGAGACGATCACGTCGTGCTTGGCGCGCCTGCCCTCCACCGTCGGCGGCAGCTCCTCGGTCACCGTGCGGGCCAGCAGGCCCGTCGACGAGAGCAGCACCCGGCACGGGTCGTCCGCGACCTCCAGGGAGACCGTCGCGGCCGGCGCGCCCGCCGACTCCAGCAGGACCGTGCGGCGGTCGGTGGCGAACTTCTTGGCGACGGACGCCAGTTCCGAGGAGACCAGCTTGCGCAGCTCGGCGTCGGACTCCAGGATCCCGGTCAGCTCGTCGATCTCGCCGGTGAGCCGGTCGCGCTCGGACTCCAGCTCCAGGCGGTCGAACTTGGTGAGCCGGCGCAGCGGGGTGTCCAGGATGTACTGGGTCTGGACCTCGCTCAGCGAGAAGCGCTCGATGAGGCGCTCCTTCGCCTGCGCGGAGTTCTCGCTCTGCCGGATCAGGCGGATGACCTCGTCGATGTCGAGGAGCGCGACGAGCAGGCCCTCGACCAGGTGGAGCCGGTCGCGCTTCTTGCCGCGGCGGAACTCGGAGCGGCGCCGCACCACCTCGAAGCGGTGGTCGAGGTAGACCTCCAGGAGCTCCTTGAGGCCGAGCGTCAGCGGCTGCCCGTCGACCAGCGCCACGTTGTTGATGCCGAAGGACTCCTCCATCGGCGTCAGCTTGTAGAGCTGCTCCAGGACGGCCTCGGGCACGAAGCCGTTCTTGATCTCGATGACGAGGCGCAGGCCGTGGGCCCGGTCGGTGAGGTCCTTGACGTCGGCGATGCCCTGGAGCTTCTTCGACCCGACCAGGTCCTTGATCTTGGCGATGACCTTCTCGGGGCCGACCGAGAACGGCAGCTCGGTCACGACGATGCCCTTGCGGCGCGCCGTGACGTTCTCCACCGTCGCCGTGGCGCGGATCTTGAAGGTGCCGCGGCCCGACTCGTACGCGTCCTTGATGCCCGCCAGGCCGACGATCCGGCCGCCGGTCGGCAGGTCCGGGCCGGGCACGTACCGCATCAGGGTCTCGAGGTCCGCGTTGGGGTGGCGGATCAGATGGCGGGCGGCCGCGACGACCTCGCCGAGGTTGTGCGGCGGCATGTTCGTGGCCATGCCGACGGCGATGCCGGAGGCGCCGTTGACCAGCAGGTTGGGGTAGGCGGCGGGGAGCGCGACCGGCTCCCGCTCCTGACCGTCGTAGTTCGGCGCGAAGTCGACCGTGTCCTCGTCGATCGAGTCGGTCATCAGGAGCGCGGCCGGAGCCATCCGCGACTCCGTGTACCGCATCGCGGCCGGCGGGTCGTCGTTGCCCAGGGAACCGAAGTTGCCGTGGCCGTCGACGAGGGGGAGGCGCATGGAGAAGGGCTGTGCCATGCGGACCATCGCGTCGTAGATCGAGGCGTCGCCGTGCGGGTGCAGCTTGCCCATGACCTCGCCGACGACGCGCGCGCACTTGACGAAGCCGCGGTCGGGACGGAGCCCCATCTCGTTCATCTGGTAGACGATGCGCCGCTGGACGGGCTTCATGCCGTCGCGGGCGTCGGGCAGCGCGCGCGAGTAGATCACCGAGTACGCGTACTCGAGGAAGGAGCCCTGCATCTCGTCGACGACGTCGATGTCGAGGATTCTCTCCTCGTACGCGTCGTCCGGCGGCGGTGTCTTCGTGCTGCGGCGGGCCATCGCGGCTGCGGCTCCTTCACCAACAAGGTGGATTGCTTCACCAACAAGGTTGTTCTGACGCGGACCATTGTGGACCGTGCCACCGACAACGCGGACCGCGACCCGGACGAGGGACATGGCGGGAGGCCGGGAACTTCGCCAGGTGTCGGCGCGCTTGCATACAGTGGCAGGACTTTTCCACATCGCGATCGAAGGGACGTACATGCCCATGGGTCACACGGCCACGGCCGAGGCCGGCTCCGGCGGCCTGACAGCGACCGAGCACCGGCTGGCGAACGGCCTGCGCGTGGTGCTCTCCGAGGACCACCTGACCCCGGTCGCCGCGGTCTGCCTCTGGTACGACGTCGGTTCGCGCCACGAGGTGCCGGGCCGCACGGGCCTCGCCCACCTCTTCGAGCACCTGATGTTCCAGGGGTCGAAGCAGGTGCACGGCAACGGCCACTTCGAGCTGGTGCAGGGGGCGGGCGGTTCGCTCAACGGCACGACCAGCTTCGAGCGCACCAACTACTTCGAGACCATGCCCGCGCACCAGCTGGAGCTGGCGCTCTGGCTGGAGGCCGACCGCATGGGCTCGCTGCTCGCGGCCCTCGACGAGGAGTCGATGGAGAACCAGCGGGACGTCGTGAAGAACGAGCGCCGCCAGCGGTACGACAACGTGCCCTACGGCACCGCCTTCGAGAAGCTGACGGCGCTGGCCTACCCGGAGGGCCACCCGTACCACCACACCCCGATCGGCTCGATGGCCGACCTGGACGCGGCCACGCTGGAGGACGCGCGGAACTTCTTCCGCACGTACTACGCGCCGAACAACGCGGTGCTGTCGGTGGTCGGCGACATCGACCCGGAGCGGACGCTCGCCTGGATCGAGAAGTACTTCGGTTCCATCCCGTCCCACGACGGGAAGCGGCCGCCGCGCGACGGCTCGCTGCCCGACATCATCGGTGAGCAGCTTCGGGAAGTCGTCGTGGAGGAGGTCCCCGCGCGCGCGATGATGGCCGCCTACCGGCTGCCGCACGACGGCACGCGCGCGTGCGACGCGGCCGACCTCGCCCTGACCGTCCTCGGCGGCGGCGAGTCCTCCCGCCTGCACAACCGGCTGGTCCGCCGCGACCGTACGGCCGTCGCCGCCGGCTTCGGCCTGCTGCGGCTCGCCGGGGCGCCCTCGCTCGGCTGGCTGGACGTCAAGATCTCCGGCGGCGTCGAGGTGCCGCGCGTCGAGGCCGCCGTCGACGAGGAGCTCGCCCGCTTCGCCGCCGAGGGCCCGACGCCCGAGGAGATGGAGCGCGCCCAGGCCCAGCTGGAGCGCGAGTGGCTCGACCGGCTCGGCACGGTCGCCGGCCGCGCCGACGAACTGTGCCGGTACGCCGTTCTGTTCGGCGACCCGCAGCTCGCCCTCACCGCGGTGGACCGGGTGCTGTCGGTCACCGCCGAGGAGGTGCGGGAGGCCGCCGCGGCGCGGCTGCGCCCCGACAACCGCGCGGTGCTCGTCTACGAGCCGCTGAGCACCGAGGAGAACGACGGCGACGAGGAAGAGGGAGCCGACCAGTGAGCGACGCTGCCGTGTCTTTGACCAGCATGGAGTTCCACCCGCGGCCGACGGCCGGCACGGCGAAGCCGTGGGCCTTCCCGGCACCGGAGCGGGGCACGCTCTCCAACGGCCTGACCGTCCTGCGCTGCCACCGCCCCGGCCAGCAGGTCGTCGCCGTGGAGATCTTCCTGGCGGCCCCGCTGGACGCGGAGCCCGCCGGGCTCGACGGCGTGGCGACCATCATGGCCCGCGCCCTGTCCGAGGGCACCGCCGAGCACACCGCCGAGGAGTTCGCGGCGGAGCTGGAGCGGTGCGGCGCCACCCTCGACGCGCACGCGGACCACCCGGGCGTACGGGTCTCCCTGGAGGTCCCGGTCTCCCGGCTGACCAAGGCCCTCGGCCTGCTCGCCGAGGCCCTGATCGCCCCGGCGTTCCTGGAGTCCGAGATCGAGCGCCTGGTGCGCAACCGCCTCGACGAGATCCCGCACGAGACCGCCAACCCGTCCCGCCGGGCGGCCAAGCAGCTCTCCAGGGAACTCTTCCCGGCCGACTCCCGCATCTCCCGGCCGCGCCAGGGTACGGAGGAGACCGTCGCCGCGATCGACGCCGCCGCCGTCCGCGCCTTCTTCGAGGCGCACGTCCGGCCCTCCACGGCCACCGCCGTGGTCGTCGGGGACCTGACCGACGTCGACCTCGACAAGGTGCTCGCCGAGACCCTGGGCGCCTGGACCGGTGAGCAGGCCGAGCCGCGCCCGATGCCGCCGATCACCGCCGACGACACCGGACGGGTCGTCATCGTGAACCGTCCCGGCGCCGTTCAGACGCAGCTGCTCATCGGCCGGGTCGGCCCCGACCGCCACGACAGCGTGTGGCCGGCCCAGGTCCTCGGCACGTACTGCCTCGGCGGCACGCTCACCTCCCGCCTGGACCGCGTCCTGCGCGAGGAGAAGGGCTACACCTACGGGGTGCGGGCCTTCGCGCAGGTGCTGCGCTCCGACGCCGGGGGCAACGGCGCGTCGATGCTCGCCATCAGCGGCTCCGTCGACACCCCCAACACCGGCCCGGCACTTGAGGACCTGTGGAAGGTGCTGCGGACCCTCGCCGCGGAGGGGCTCACGGACGCGGAGCGCGAGACGGCCGTGCAGAACCTGGTGGGCGTGGCGCCGCTCAAGTACGAGACGGCAGCCTCCGTCGCCGGCACGCTCGCCGACCAGGTCGAGCAGCACCTGCCGGACGACTACCAGGCGCAGTTGTACGCGCGGCTCGCCGAGACCGGCACGGTCGAGGCCACGGCCGCGGTCGTCAACGCCTTCCCCGTGGACCGGCTCGTGACCGTCCTGGTGGGCGACGCCGCGCAGATCGAGGAGCCCGTGCGCGCCCTCGGCATCGGCGAGGTGACCGTCGTGACCGGCTGACGGTCGACCGGCCGGCCGGTCCCTTTCACCGGGACTCGGCCGGCGCCGGACGCGAGGACCCTGATGTCACAGGACGTCAGGGTCCTCCGCTTTGTCCGTATTGGGGGCAAGGGTGCGCGTCTGCCCTGTGGTATGTCTTACAAACAGCCTGGTTTGTTTGCCGATTGAAAGACCGTACGCATAGCGTCATGGGCGCTGTCCGCCCGTTGCACGCGCCGCACCCGCGGCATCGGACAGCGATCGCCGAGTCCCCGTCAGGCGCGAGCCTGGGGAGCCGGGGACCCGCACGTAGTCCCTGGGGTGAATCGGACGCCTTCGCCGCGCGCGGAGGGGCCCGTAGGAGACCTTCCTGCTCCGAACCCGTCAGCTAACCCGGTAGGCGAGAAGGAAGGAAAGGACCGTCCTCTTGGCGTTCACCCGTGCCACCGGGAAGCATCGTGCTCCGAGCCGGATGGCGCGCCGCGGCGTGGGCATCGCCGGCGCGGCCACCCTCGCGACCTCCGGCGTCATCGGAACCCTCGCCTCGCCGGCGCTCGCCGCCGACACGGAGGACCGCTCCCCCGAGGACACCGGCCTCACCCGCGTCATCACCGAGGACTCGCTCGCCGACCGCGTCAACGCCCAGGTCGCCGCCCAGGAGCAGGAAGCCTTCGAGACCGCCGCCAAGGAAAAGGCCCGCGCCGAGGCGAAGCGCAAGGCCGAGGCCCGCGCCCAGGAGATCCGCGAGGCCCGCGAGCGCGCCGCCCGTGAGGCCGAGCGCCGCCGCCTCGCCTCCTTCCAGCTCCCGGTCGCCGGCTCGTACGTCTCCACGGGGTACAAGACCGGCGGCTCCCTCTGGTCCTCCGGCAGCCACTCGGGTGTCGACTTCCACGCCGCCTACGGCAGCCGGGTCGTCTCCGTCGGGGCCGGCACCGTCGTCGAGGCCGGCTGGGGCGGCGCGTACGGCAACAACATCGTCATCCGGATGAACGACGGCACGTACACCCAGTACGGTCACCTCGCCTCCATCGAGGTGTACGTCGGTCAGACCGTCGAGCCCGGGGAGCAGATCGGCGTCTCCGGCTCGACCGGCAACTCCACCGGACCGCACCTCCACTTCGAGGCCCGCACCAGCGCCGAGTACGGCTCGGACATCAACCCGGTCGCGTACCTGCGCGCCCGTGGTGTCGCCGTCTGAGGCGCCCGACCGTCAGCTCCACCCCGCCCCGGCTCCCCGCGAGCCGGGGTTTTTCTTCGGCCAAAAGAAAGCCCTGAAAGGGACCGGCCCATCGGAATTTCCCGCCCACTGCCCTAGAGTCGCGTGCAATGAAATCGCGGAAAAGGCACCGAGGGGTGCCGAGCGCTGCGCGGAACAAAGCGGAGGTCGGACATGCGCATTCCCGCGCAATCGGTGTGCACGGCGATCCGGGACGACATCGTCTCGGGGGTTCTGGAGCCCGGCAGCCGGCTGACGGAGGAACAGCTCGCCGGCCGGTACGGCGTCTCGCGCGTCCCGGTCCGCGAGGCCCTGCGGACCCTGGAGTCCGAGGGCTTCGTCGTCAGCCGCCGGCACGCCGGCGCCCATGTCGCCGAGCCCACCGAGCAGGAGGCGGCCGATCTGCTCGACGTCCGGGCGCTGCTCGAACCGCTGGGCGCGGCCCGCGCGGCGCAGCGGCGCACCGAGGCCCATCTGAAGGTGCTGCGCGGCCTGGTCAGGCTGGGACAGGAGCGGGCCCGGCGAGGACAGGGGGAGGATCTGCGCCCGCTCGGCGGCTGGTTCCACGAGACGCTCGCACAGGCCTCCGGCTCACCCGCCCTCGCCGCCCTGCTCACCCAGCTGCGACACAAGATCGCCTGGATGTACGTGGTGGAGCAGCCCGAGCGGCCCGTGGAGGCCTGGGCCGAGCACGGTGCGATCGTCGACGCGGTGGCGCGCGGGGACGCCGAGCGCGCCCGCGCGCTGACGGCGATGCACGCGGAGCACTCGCTGCCGCTGCACCGGCTGAAAAGGCCGGCGCGCGGGCGTGTGAGGGTTACGCAACATGTCGTCAACACGGCGAGTGCGCGGAATTAACACGCGTGCCCTACAAAGGGAGAAGGAAAAGCGGGGGTATTTCGTGCTGCTCGAATATCGCCAGGAGCGCGAAGTGAATTCGGTCGGTCCGCCCCCACGGCGAAAGAAATTATGAGGCGGGCGCACATACGCGAAAGGGCCGGGGCGCCCACGAGCGGACCCCGGCCCTTCGCGGCCACGTGCCGAGCGGCGGGCGGACCCGCGCCGGGCTCAGACGGTCTCGGGAAGCTCCTCGAGACCCTCAGCCACCAGCTTCGCGAGACGGTCCAGAGCGGCCTCGGCGCCCTCCGCGTCCGAAGCGAGCACGATCTCCTCGCCGCCCTGCGCCCCCAGGCCGAGCACCGCGAGCATGGACGCGGCGTTCACCGGGTTGCCGTCGGCCTTGGCGATCGTCACCGGAACGCCGGAGGCCATGGCGGCACGGACGAAGATGGAGGCGGGGCGGGCGTGCAGGCCCTCGGCCCAGCCGACGTTGACGCGGCGCTCAGCCATGGTGTTGCCCTTCAAGTCTCAAGCGGGTTGTCTAGACCAGTGTCTCACGGGATGCGCGGTGCTCGCGCAGGACCGGCCCCGCGCGGGCCGCCGCCCGGCCCTCCCCACCTTGCACGGCACACCCCCGCCGCGCGACCGGTGCCACCGTCGTACCCCGGCCGTACGCTTGCCCCATGCAGAGCGCGTCGGAAGAGTCGGAAGCGGCGGCACGACAGGCATCAACGGCAGCACCGGAGCACGTCTACCCGGACCACTGGGAGGCGGACGTCGTCCTCCGTGACGGCGGGACCGCGCGCATCAGGCCCATCACCACCGACGACGCCGACCGGCTGGTCAGCTTCTACGAGCAGGTCTCGGACGAGTCGAAGTACTACCGCTTCTTCGCGCCCTACCCCCGGCTCTCCGCCAAGGACGTCCGCCGCTTCACCCACCACGACTTCGTGGACCGCGTGGGACTCGCCGCGACCGTGGGCGGGGAGTTCATCGCCACCGTGCGCTACGACCGCATCAACGCCCAGGGGCTGCCCGCCTCCGCCCCCGCCGACGAGGCCGAGGTCGCCTTCCTGGTCCAGGACGCGCACCAGGGCCGGGGCGTCGCCTCCGCCCTCCTCGAACACATCGCGGCCGTCGCGCGCGAGCGCGGCATCCGGCGCTTCGCCGCCGAGGTCCTGCCCGCCAACACCAAGATGATCAAGGTTTTCACGGACGCGGGCTACACCCAGAAGCGCAGCTTCGAGGACGGCTCCGTCCGCCTCCACCTCGACCTCGAACCCACCGACCGCTCCCTCGCCGTCCAGCGCGCCCGCGAGCAGCGCGCCGAGGCGCGTTCGGTGCAGCGGCTCCTCGCCCCCCGTTCCGTCGCCGTCGTCGGCGCCGGACGCACACCCGGCGGTGTCGGCCGGACCGTCCTGCGCAATCTGCTCGACAGCGGTTTCACCGGACAGGTGTACGCGGTGAACGCCGCCCTCACCGACGGGCCGGGACGGCTCGACGGCGTCCCCGCCCATCCCTCCGTCGCCGCCATCGGCGAACCGGTCGACCTCGCGATCGTCGCCGTCCCCGCCGAGCGGGTCCCCGAGGCCGTCGCCGACTGCGGCGAGCACGGCGTCCGGGGCCTGGTCGTGCTCTCCGCCGGATACGCGGAGAGCGGCCCGGCCGGCCGGGAGCGCCAGCGCGCCCTCGTACGCCAGGCCCGCTCCTACGGGATGCGGATCATCGGCCCCAACGCCTTCGGCATCATCAACACCGCCGAGGACGTCCGGCTCAACGCCTCGCTCGCCCCCCAGATGCCGGCCACCGGGCGGATCGGCCTCTTCGCCCAGTCGGGCGCCATCGGGATCGCCCTCCTCGCCGGACTCCACCGGCGCGGCGCGGGCCTGTCCTCCTTCATCTCCGCCGGCAACCGCGCCGACGTCTCAGGGAACGACTTCCTCCAGCACTGGTACGACGATCCCGGCACCGACGTCGTCCTGCTCTACCTGGAGTCCATCGGCAACCCCCGCAAGTTCACCCGGCTGGCCCGCCGCACGGCCGCCGTCAAGCCGGTGGTCGTCGTCAAGGGCGCCCGGCACAGCGGCAGCGCCCCGCCCGGCCACCGCGTGCCCGTCACCCGCGTCCCGCACGCCACCGTCTCGGCGCTGCTGCGCCAGGCCGGGGTGATCCGCGTCGACACCGTCACCGAACTCGTCGACGCGGGCCTCCTCCTCGCTGCCCAGCCGCTGCCCTCCGGGCCCCGGGTGGCGATCCTCGGCAACTCGGAGTCGCTCGGCCTCCTCACCTACGACGCCTGCCTGACGGAGGGGCTGCGCCCGCTGCGGCCCCTCGACCTGACGACCGCGGCCGGCCCGGCCGACTTCCGGGACGCGCTGGCGGCGGCGCTGGCCGACGAGACCAGCGACGCGGTCGTCGTCACCGCGATCCCCTGGGTGGGGGAGAACGGCGCCACCGAGTCGGGCGACGGCGAGACCCTGGCCGCCGCCCTCCGCGCGGCCGTCGCCTCCGTCCCGGGCGCGGCCAAGCCGGTGGTCGTCGTCCACGTCGAGATGGGCGCCCTCGCGGACGCCCTCGCCGCCGCCACGAGCACCCGTCCGCCCGCCCCGGGCCGTCCCGACGGCGGAGGGACCGCAACCGGATCCCGTACGGACGCGGGCAGGGCCACCCGTACGGGCACGGGCACCGCCTCCGCCCCCGGCGCGGCACCCGACTCGCGTACGGACGCGGCCGGCGCGGCCCGTACGGGCGACGCCCGCGGGGGCGGGACCGGTGGCGCCGACGGCGGAACCGACGGTGGAACCGGCGGGACCGAGTGCCGCACGATCCCCGCCTACCCCGCCGCCGAGCGGGCCGTGCGGGCGCTCGCCGAGGCCGTACGGTACGGGCAGTGGCGACGGCAGGCGGCCGAGCCGGGACGGGTGCCCGAGTATGAGGACATCGACGAGGCGGGGGCCGCCGCGCTCATCGAGCGGGGCCTCGCGGAGGCGACCGAGGACGGCCGGGGCATCACCCTCGGCGCCGGACAGGCAGCGGAACTCCTCGACCGGTACGGGATCACGGTCCTGACCGCCCTGCCCGCCCCCGGCCCCGACGCCGCCGTCGCCGCGGCGGCCCGCCTCGGCTACCCGGTGGCCCTCAAGACGACCGCCCCGCACCTGCGCCACCGCCCCGACCTCGGTGGAGTCCGGCTCGACCTGGCCACCGAGGAACAGCTCCGCACCGCCTACGCCGAGCTGACCGAGGTCCTCGGCAAGCCGGAGGAGCTGCAGCCCGTCGTCCAGGCCATGGTGCCGAGGGGCGTCGACACCGTCGTCCGCTCGGCCATCGACCCGGCCGTCGGCGCGGTCCTCTCCTTCGGGCTCTCGGGCGCGGCCTCCGAACTCCTCGGCGACACGGCCCACCGGCTGGTTCCGGCCACCGACCGGGACGCCGCCGAGCTGGTCCGGTCCATCCGCACCGCCCCGCTCCTCTTCGGCTGGCGCGGCTCCGCCCCCGTCGACACCCCGGCCCTGGAGGAGCTGCTCCTGCGGGTGTCGCGGCTGGTCGACGACCACCCCGAGGTGGTCGCGGTCTCCCTGGAGCCCGTCGTGGTGGCCCCCCGCGGGCTCTCCGTCCTCGGTGCCACCGTCCGCCTCGCCCCGCCCCCGCCCCGTACGGACCTCGGCCCCCGCAGCCTGCCGAGCTACTGAGCACCGCCCGCACCCGCCCCCGGGCCACCGCGCCGCGAGGGGAGTCGGATGTCACAGCCTCCGCCCGCGCGAACGGCCCCACCGCCCCCGCAACCGGGCGAGAGGCCCCTGCCCACGGATTAGGATGGAGTCCATGGCGAAGACCGGTACGACGACTCAGGGGCTGCGCGCGGCGATCGAGCGCAGCGGCTATTACCCGGCCCTCGTGGCCGAGGCGGTGGAGGCCGCCGTCGGCGGCGAGGCCGTCGCGTCGTACGTGGTCCACCAGGAGACCACCTTCGACTCCAACGAGGTCCGGCGGCACGTCACCGTCCTCGTCCTGACGCCGAGCCGCTTCATCGTCAGCCACACCGACGAGCAGGCCGCCGACAACAGCTCCCCGACCCCCTACGCCACGACCTCCACCGAGTCCGTGAAGCTCGACCGGATCTCGTCGGTCGTGGTCAGCCGGGTCGTCGCCAACCCGGAGTCGTACACCCCCGGCACCCTGCCCCGCGAGGTGGTCCTCACCATCGGCTGGGGAGCCGTCTCCCGCATCGACCTGGAGCCCGCCGCCTGCGGCGACCCCAACTGCGACGCCGACCACGGCTACACCGGCAACTCCACCGCCGACGACCTCAGCCTGCGGGTGAGCGACGCCGGCGACGGCCCGGACACCGTCCGGCAGACGCTCGCCTTCGCCCAGGCGCTGTCCGAAGCCACCGTGGCCGCCCGCTGATGGTGCAGCCCACGGCCCCGTCCCACGGCTGGCCCGACGACCCGGTCCCGCTCGCGCCGGAGACCGCGCCCGTACCGGAGTACACCTCCGGGTCCCTCGGCGACCTGCTGCCCACGCTCGTCGCCGGCCAGGGCGTGTCCGGTTTCACGCACCGCATCCAGGAGCTGTCCCCGGCCGACCGGAACTGTGTCTTCCTGATCGACGGGCTCGGCTGGGAGCAGCTCAGGGCCCACCCGGACGAGGCCCCGTACCTCACCTCGCTCCTCGGCTCCTCGCGCGGCGGCACCGGCCGCCCGGTCACCGCCGGGTTCCCCGCCACCACCGCGGCCTCGCTGGCCTCCGTCGGCACCGGCCGCTACCCCGGCACGCACGGGCTGGCCGGCTACACCGTCCGCAACCCCGAGAGCGGCGAGCTGATGAACCAGCTCCGCTGGAAGCCGTGGACCGCGCCGCACGTCTGGCAGCCGTACCCCACGATCTTCCGGCTCGCCCACGAGGCGGGCGTGCACACCGCCCAGGTCTCCTCGCCCATCTTCTCCGACACCCCGCTCACCAAGATCGCGCTGAGCGGCGGAACGTTTCACGGGCAGCTCTCGGGCGAGGACCGCATGGACCGCGCTGCCGAGCAGCTGGCGGGCGGCGACCGCTCCCTCGTGTACACCTACTACAGCGAGCTCGACGGCGCCGGACACCGCTTCGGCATCGACTCCGACGCCTGGCGCGGCCAGCTGATGTTCGTGGACCGGCTGGTCCAGCGGCTGGCCGAGCAGCTGCCGCCGCGCTCCGCCCTCTACGTCACCGCCGACCACGGCATGGTGGACATCCCCGAGGGGGACGACCACCGCGTCGACTTCGACGAGGACTGGGAGCTCAGCGCCGGTGTCGCCCTCCTCGGGGGCGAGGGCCGCGCCCGCCACGTCTACGCCGTGCCCGGCGCCGAGGCGGACGTCCTCACCTGCTGGCGTGAGGTCCTCGGCGAGCAGTTCTGGGTGGCGAGCCGGGACGAGGCGATCGCCCTCGGCTGGTTCGGTGACGAGGTCGACGAGCGCGTCCGCGGCCGCATCGGTGACGTGGTCGCCGCCGCGGCGCGGGACGACGTGGCGATCACCGCCTCGGTCAGCGAGCCCCACGAGTCGGCGATGGTCGGCATGCACGGTTCGATGACCCCCGCCGAGCAGTTCGTCCCGCTCCTCGAAGTCCGTTCCTGAGCACTTCCGTCCCGTACCCCCACCCGACCCCCACGACCTGAAAGGTCCCGACCCGTCATGCCCGAGCTGGTGTTCTTCTCCGGAACGATGGACTGCGGAAAGAGCACACTGGCTCTCCAGATCGGCCACAACCGGTCGGCCCGCGGACTGCAGGGTGTGATCTTCACCCGGGACGACCGGGCCGGCGAGGGCAAGCTGTCCTCGCGGCTCGGCCTGGTGACGGAGGCCGTCGAGGCGGGCCGGGGCATGGACCTCTACGCCTACCTGGTCGGTGAACTCTCCAAGGGCGGCAAGGCCGACTACGTGATCGTGGACGAGGCGCAGTTCCTCGCCCCCGAGCAGATCGACCAGCTCGCCCGGATCGTGGACGACCTCGGGCTCGACGTCTTCGCCTTCGGCATCACCACCGACTTCCGGACCAAGCTGTTCCCCGGTTCGCAGCGGCTGATCGAGCTGGCGGACCGCATCGAGCAGCTCCAGGTCGAGGCCCTGTGCTGGTGCGGCGCCCGTGCCACCCACAACGCCCGCACCGTCGGTGGCGAGATGGTCGTGGAGGGCGAACAGGTCGTCGTCGGCGACGTCAACCGCCCGGCCGAGGAGGTCGGTTACGAGGTGCTCTGCCGCCGCCACCACCGCCGCCGCATGACCAGCGCCTCGGCCCGCGCGGGAGCCCTCTCCCCGGACGTCCTCCCCGTCACCCCCTCCTGACGGCCCGAGGCCCGCACCCGCACCGGGAGTTCACCCGGGGGTCACCGGAAGACGGCCCGTCGCTCGGTTGCGGGTCGCCCGCCTCGGCGGTAATGGCCGTCGGCCCGTGACGATCCGCCTCCGGGCGTCATCCGCGCCGTGCGACCCCTGGAGGACGTGTGCGTTCCGCCGCCCCGACCGTGCCCGACGAGGACGACGACGGTGAGCCGGGCGGGGTGCGGGAGGACGCGGCGCGCGGCGCGGTGACGGCCCCGGGCCGGACGAGCGGCCCGCTGCGGGGCCCCGTGGCCGCCGCCCTGCTGAGCGGTGTGCTGTTCTGCCTCGCCACCGCCCTCTCCCGCACCGCCCCGTTCGGGCCGGTCACCAGGAACATCGTCGACCTGGGCCAGCAGTACCTGCCGTACCACGCCTACTGGCGGAAGGTGCTCCTCGGGGAGAGCCACGGCGACGCCTTCCTCAACTGGAACTCCGGCTTCGGCTCCAACTTCCTCGGCGACATCGGCACCTACCTGAGCAGCCCTTTCGACCTGCTCGTCGTCCTCTTCCCGGCGGACCGGATCGAGACCGCTCTCTACGTCGTCACCGCCCTCAAGATCATGGCCGCCGGCGCCGCGGCCGCCGCGCTGCTCCCGCGCCTGCGCCCGGGCCCCTGGCCGGTCGCCGCCCTGCTCGGCACCGCCTACGCCCTCTCCGGCTGGACCTTCAACTACGGCGCCTCGGTGCCGATGTGGCTCGACGGCCTCATCGCCTTCCCGCTGCTCTGCCTCGTGGGGGAGTGGGCCAGGACCGGGCGCCGGCCCGTCCTCGGTCCGCTCGTCGTCGCCCTCGCGTGGATCGCCAACTTCTACACCGCCTACATGGCCACCGTCGGCGCCGCCGTCGTCCTCGCCGCCCGTCTCCTCACCACCGACCCGGACGGTCCCGCCGTCCGGGAGCGGCTCGCCGGACCGCTGCGGGCGGCCCGGAGCGTCCTGATCGGCATCGGGCTGGCCGCGCCCCTGGTCACGGTCGTCTTCCTCGCGACGAAGGGCGCCGACCCCACCCCGGCGACCACCTTCGCGCCCGCCGCCTGGACCGACCTGTTCGCCCGGTTCCTGCCGGCCACCGCGAGCGTGGCGACCCCCGCCCTGTTCGTCGGCACGCCGACCCTCCTCCTCGCCCTGACCCTGCCCTTCCAGCGGGCCGTCGCCCCGCGCGTCCGCGCCGGATGGACGGCGGCCGTCCTCCTCGTCACCCTCTCCCTCCAGTGGGAGCCCACCCATCTGCTCTGGCACGCGGGGGCCTCGCCCAACGGCATCCCGTACCGCCAGACCTTCGTCCTCTGCGGCCTGCTGGTCATCGCGGCCTGGCTGTCCGTGGCCGGGGGCGTGCCCCGTCCGGTGGCGCTCCTCGCGGGCGGCGCGCTGTTCGGCGCCCTGGCGTGGGCGGGCCGGGGGAGTGCCGACATCGACCGGTGGACCTTCCCCGTCCTCGCCGCGACCCTGCTCCTGACACTCGGCGCCACGCTCCTCGCCCTCCTCGCCGGCCGGCGGCGCGAGACCCGGGCCGGAGCGGGAGCCCGGCCCGAGGCCGTACCGCGCACCCCGTCCGGCGCCGCCCGCCTGCTGCCCGCCCTGGCCGTGCTGCTGCTCCTCGCCGCCCAGGCCGGCGAGACCGCCGCGACCGGCAAACGGATCGAGGAGCAGCAGCGGAGCGAGGTCTCCTGGGCCCCGCCGCTCGGCCCGTGGCACCGGGAGATGGCCGCCGAGGTGGCCCGAGCGGACGTCTGGCCCCGGTACCGCACCGACCCGGGCGAGGTGCCCGGCGGCAACGACACCCTCCTCGTCGGCGGGCAGGGCGCCGACGTCTACAGCAGCCTCACCGCCGCCACCACCTCCTCCACCCTCTCCGGCCTGGGCTTCGGTTTCTACGCGAAGGGCCGGCACCCGGTCACGCTCGACAACCCGGTGACCGACGCCCTCTTCTCCATCGGCACCCGGATGCGTTCACGACCCGCCGGCCCGCTCCGGCAGGACCGGCCGCCCACGGCCACGATCACCGCGACCACGACCCCGGTGCCCCCGCTGGTCACGGTCCGCCCCGCGCCCCACCCGTCCACCGCGGACCCCGGCGATTCCGCCTTCCGCAACCAGGAACTGCTCCTCGGGGCCCGGGTGTACGAGCTGCCGGCGGTCCGGCGCACCGGTGGCACCCTCACGGCCCGCTGCCCGGCCGGCTCCGACGTCTGGTTCTGGGCCCCCGAGTTCCACGGCACGGCCACCCTCGCCCCCGGGCGGGGGGCCGTGGACTTCGACGGCCGGCCGCCCGCCGTCCGCGCCCCGATGCGGGCCCTCGGCACGGTCCCGGCCTCCGGCGCCGTACGGATCACCCTGCGCCCCGACCCGAAGGCCAGGGCCGACACGAGGACGGGCGAGAGGGTGCGGCTGCCCGCGCAGGCGGTCGGCTGCCTGGTCCGGGAGCGTCTGGACGCCGCCGTACGGCAGCTGACCGCCACCGGCGCCACGCAGGTGCGCGCGACCGGACACACCGTCACCGCCGAGCTCAAGCCGGGCAGTACCGGCATCGCCGTGCTCGCCGCCCCCCGCGTCTCCGGCTGGCACTGCGCCACCGGTGACGCCGCGCCCGCACCCGCCCGCGGCTACCGCGGCCTCGTCGCCGTCCCGCTCGACGGCCGGGCGACCACGGTCACCTGTTCCTTCCGGCCCCCGGGCCTCCGCCTCGGCGCAGCGGTCGGCGCGGCGGCCCTGCTCGCCCTCGCGGTGACCGCCGTCCTGCACGCCCGGGCCCGGCGGAGGTGACCCCGGGGTCCGGTTTCCGCCGGGGACGACAAGAGTTCACCCGCAGTGCACGCGGGGATCGCTCCCCGGGAAAACGGCCCGATTACTCTGCCCGCCGTACCGGCGTTTGATTGTTCGATTTCAGTGTGGGGAATCCGCGTGCCAAAACTGTCCGTCGTCGTCCCCTTCCACAATGTCGGGGCCTACGCCCCCGACACCCTGCGCGGTCTCGCCCGCAACGCGGACCCGGAATTCGAGTTCCTGCTGGTCGACGACTGCTCGACGGACGAGACCCCGGAAATCCTCGACCGCTGGCGCGACCGCCTCCCGAACGCCACGGTCATCCGGCACGAGACGAACCTCGGCGTCGCCCAGGCCCGCAACACCGGAATCGACGCGGCGCGCGGCGAATACCTCACCTTCCTCGACGGCGACGACTGGTACGCCCCCGGCCACCTCGCCGCCGCCGTGGCCGGGATGGACCGGCTCGGCTGCGATTTCGCCCGGACCGACCACGTCCTCGCGGAAGGCCGCAAAAGGCACGTGAAATATGCTCCGGCCAAAGTCCGCGACACCGTCATGGACCCCCGGGACGGCATTTCCCCGGCCAGCATGGTGACGATGGTGGATTATCCCTTCGTCCCCTTCGGGATCTACCGGGGATCACTCTTCCGGGACGGCGCCTCACGTTTCGAGACCTCCCTGCGCACGGCCGAGGACCGCCTCTGGATCTGGCGGCTCCACCTCACCGCCCGCACGTTCGCGGCGCTTTCCCTGCACGGCGTCTTCTACCGGCGCGGCGTCACCACCTCCCTCACCCAGATCACCGACAACCGCCAGCTGGACTTCATCCCCTCCTACGACCTCCTGCTCGACGAGGTCTCCCGGGACCGGGACGCCGACCGCTTCCTGCCGAAAGCCGTCCGCACCTACTGCGCCATGATCGCCTTCCACGTGAACAAGGCCGGCCGGTACGAACCCGAGGTCGCCCGGCGGCTGCGCGCCGACGTCGCGGACGCCCTGCACCGCATGCCCCAGCAGGTCCTCGACGAGACCCTCGCCACCATGGACACCCCGCGCAGCACCCTCCTCCGGAGCCTGCGCGACACCGGAAGGACCTCCTGACCCATGGCCCCCGACCCCACCGCGGACCCGCGCCGGGTCCAGATCTTCCAGGTGTCCACCCTGTACGGGGCGGCCACCGTCGCGGCCGCCCTCGACGCCGGACAGTTCGGCCCGCGCGAGGACGCCCGCCGCCTCCTGCTGATCTCCCGCAACGCCGAGATCCCCGAGACCGCGCTGCGCCTGGAGGACATGACCGGGTACGAGCGGATCGCCGCCCGCTTCGACGGCACCCTCGACTGGAACGAGACCATCCACCCGTACCACCCCGCCACCTGGGCCCCCCGGCCCGAGGAGGCACCGCTCTGGCAGCGCGTCCTGCGCACCGCCTGGGACCTCGGCAGCGCGCCGGTCGAACTGATCGTCGAGTCCATCCAGGTCAACCCGGCCAAGGCGCTCGCCGGAACCTTCCCCGAGAGCTCCGTCCACGTCTACGCCGACGGACTGATGAGCTACGGCCCGACCCGCAACGACCTCGCCCAGTCCGTCGCCTGCCGCGTCCGGCGGGTCCTCCACCTCGACCTGGTCCCGGGCCTGCGCCCGCTGCTCCTCACCGAGTACGGCGTCGGCTCGGAACTGGTCCCGGACGAGGCCTTCCGAGCCGTCCTCGCCGAGATCGCGCGCGAGGCGGACGGCGACCCGGAGATCGAGCGCGCCGCGGCCGCCGCGCCCACCGCCCTGCTGCTCGGCCAGTACCTCGCCGCGCTGTCCCTCCTCACCGTGGAGGAGGAAGAGGCCCTCCACGTCCGGATGCTGCGGGGCGCCGCCGCGGCGGGCCACCGCTCGGTGGTCTTCAAACCCCACCCGAGCGCACCCGTCCGCTACTCCCAGGTCCTCCACGAGGCGGCCGAGGAGGCCGGGATCCGGCTCACCGTGCTCGGCGGGCCGCTGCTCGCCGAAACCTTCTTCGCGCGCTGCCGGCCCCGGCTCGTCGTGGGCTGCTTCTCCACCGCGCTGCTCACCGCCGCCGTGTACCACGGGATCCCCGTCGCCCGGGTGGGCACCGCCGAGCTGCTCCAGCGCCTCACCCCGTACGAGAACAGCAACCGCGTCCCGCTCACCCTCGTCGACCGGCTCCTCGCCGACCTGGAGGGGCCGCAGGAGCCCGCTGTGCCCGGCCGCGCGCCGGACTCCCTGGCGCCGCTCGTCCGCGCCGTCGGCTACTGCATGCGGCCCAAGAGCCATCCGGGACTGCGGGCCGAGGCCGAGCGGTACCTGGCCGAGCACCACGCCGACCCCGGCATCGCCCCCCACTTCGACGCCGTACGGCTGACGCAGCTCGGCCTGCCCGGCGGGAGCCCGGCCCCGACGGCCGCACAACAGGCCCCGGAGCCGTCCCGGCGGCGCGGCCTCGTCCGCTCCCGGCGCGGCTGACGGGGGAGCGGGCGTCCGCCCGGCGGCAGGCGGACCCGGTGTCTCAGTTCCCGCCGGCCGACTTCACGAGGGTGAAGACCGCGCCCTCGGGGTCGGTCACCAGGGTGAGCCGGCCCGCCGTGCCGTCCCGCGGCGGCCGGAGCACGTGCCCGCCCAGCTCCGTGACCAGCCGCGCGGCCTCGTCGGTGTCGGCCACCTCGAAGTACGTCATCCAGTGCGCGCCCCGGTCGCGGGGCAGCGCGTTGCCGACGCCGTGCAGGGAGGCGACCGGCCGGCCGGCCAGGTGGAGCGTCGCGTAGTCGAAGTCGGCGGCGCCGGCCGGCTCGACCTCGTACCCGAAGACCGACCGGTAGAACTTGCCGACCGAGGAGGTCTCGTAGGTGAGCAGCTCGTTCCAGACGGGGGTCCCCGGCGGGCCGGCCGCCGCCGTGCCGTGGTGCGCCTCCGCCTGCCACACGCCGAAGACGGCGCCGGCCGGGTCCGAGCAGATGACGAGCCGGCCCGCCTCGGCCGCGTCCAGCGGCCCCACGGCGACCGTGCCGCCGCAGGCGCGGATGGCCTCGGCCGTGTCGTCGGCGTCGTCGGTGGCCAGATAGGTGGTCCAGGCGATCGGCAGGTGCCGGTCGGGGGGCAGCTGCCCGACGCCGGCCACCTCCTTGCCGTCGAGGAGGGCACGGACGTACGGACCGAGCTGTTGCGGCCCGGGGACGAACTCCCATGCGAACAGCGCGCGGTAGAACTCGAGCGTGGAGTCAAGCCCGTGCACCATCAGGCTCACCCAACAGGGTGTACCGGGTGGGCGCCGCGTGGCCTCGGTCATCGTCACTCTCTCCTCGGACCTGGTCGTGGCCGTACTCCGTGCCGGTGGCCGCACCGGACGGCGCGCGGCGCGCCCCGCCCGCGCCGCCGGCGCGAACCGGCGGCAGGTCCGGTGGGAAGGACGCCGGGTTCCTCCTCCGCAGCGGCCCCGCTGCGCGAGGATGGCACCCATGACACCCATCATCTCCGCAAGCGAACTCCTCAGCGAGTCGGCCGGCGCGCGTCCCCCGGTGCTGCTCGACGTCCGGTGGACGCTCGGCGGCCCGCCCGGACGGCCGGAGTACGAGGCCGGTCACCTCCCCGGCGCGGTCTACGTCGACCTGGACGCCGACCTCGCGGGCCCGCCCGGCACCGGCGGCCGCCACCCGCTGCCCGACGTGGAGGCCTTCGGAGTCGCGATGCGGCGCGCGGGCGTGTCGGCGGGGCGGCCCGTCGTCGTCTACGACGGCGGGCTCGGCTGGGGCGCGGCCCGCGCCTGGTGGCTGCTCCGCTGGGCGGGTCACCCGGACGTGCGCGTCCTGGACGGCGGGCTCGCCGCCTGGACGGGTGAGCTGTCCCGCGAGACCCCGGCCCCGGAGCCGGGCGACTTCCGGCCGAAGCCGGGCGCGCTCGGCCTGCTCGACGCGGACGAGGCGGCGGCGCTGGCCCGCTCGGGGCTGCTCCTGGACGCCCGGGCGGCGGAGCGGTACCGCGGCGACGTGGAGCCGATCGACCGGGTCGGCGGCCACATCCCCGGCGCGGTGTCCGCCCCGACGACCGAGAACGTGTCCGGGGACGGCCGCTTCCTGCCCCCGGACGCCCTGCGGGCCCGGTTCACCGCCCTGGGCGCGGCGGGGCGGAGCACCCCCGTCGGCGTCTACTGCGGCTCCGGCGTCTCCGGCGCCCACGAGGTCCTCGCCCTGGAGATCGCGGGCATCCCGGCGGCGCTCTACGCGGGCTCCTGGTCGGAATGGTCCTCCGACCCGGACCGCCCGGTGGCCACGGGCCCGGACCCGCAGTAGGACGACCCGGCCCGCCGCCCGGGGCGAGACACCCGCTCTGTGACCGTGCGGCGTCCGGTGGCCATGAGGCCAGGTCCTCGGGCGTACGACGCCGACCCGGCCCGCCGCCCGTGGCGAGGCCCTCGCGGGCGGGAAGCGGACGGTCCGGGGCAGAGGATCGGCCGCGGTAGCCATGCGGCGCCCGGTCGCCAGGGCCGCCGCTGTCGTACGGCCGGCGGCCGTGCGTACGGCGCCCGCTCCGGGCATGTCACCCGCGGTGGCGCCTCGGCACGGGAGCGGGAGCGGGCGTACGGCGTGGCCGAGGGCCGGAACCGACGCCCGCGAGGTCCCTCGGGCCGGCCCGGACGGGCGCCGACGCACTCGTTCACTCGGGACCGGGCAGCACCGGGGGCCCGTGCCGGGTCTCGGCACGGGCCCCCGGGGACGGTCAGTCCTGTTTCTTGCGGCGGGTGCCGAAGACGATCTCGTCCCAGCTGGGGACCGCCGCGCGGCGGCCCGGACGGACGCCGTCCGCCTCGGCCTGGCGGTCGGTGGCGCCGTGCAGCCGGTCGCGGTGACCCGAGACGGCCCGCGGCATGAGGACGTCGGCGTACGCCGACCCCGCCCCGGCCGAGGCCGCGGGGGCCGGGGGCTCCTCCGCCTCCACCTCCTCGGAGGGCTCCGTCTCCGGCGGTTCGGGCACGACCATGTCGCCCCGGAAGCTCGGTACGGCCTCGAGGAGGCTCGTGAGAGAGTCCCGCTCCTCCTCCGGCTCGGCGGCGACCGGCACCGGCCGCTCCATCTGCCGGTCCAGGGCGCGATCCAGCGGCCTGTCCCGGGGCAGCCGGGCGATGCGGGGCACGAAGGGGAAGCTCGGCTCCGGCGCGGCGGCGAGGGTGTCGTCGGTCTCGCCGATCAGCGCGCGCGCCTCGTCGTCCACGGCCTGGACGAGCCGGCGCGGCGGGTCGTAGGTCCAGCTGGCGGTGTGGACCTCACCGGCGACCCGGTAGACGAGCAGCACCTCCCAGGTGCCGTCGTCCCGGCGCCACGAGTCCCACTGCACGGTGTCCTTCTCGGCACCGCGCAGCAGCAGCCGCTCCTGCACGGCCTCGCCGAGTTGCGGACCGCTGTTCTCGCCCGGCCTGCGGACGGGGGTCTTGCGGGCCCGCTCGGCCATGAAGGCGCGCTCCGCGAGCACGGGTCCCTCGAAGCGGCGAACGCGGTCGACGGGGATGCCCGCGAGCTGGGCGACCTCCTCCGCGGAGGCACCGGCACGTATCCGCGCCTGGATGTCGCGGGGGCGGAGGTGGCTCTCCACCTCGATCTCGATCTGGCCCAGGCGCGCGCGGTCGTTGCGTACGGCGGCACGCAGCCGCTCATCGATCGGAAGCGTGTACTCCGTGCTGTCAGCAGCCTTCAGCACCAGTCGTGTGCCGTCGTTGGAGACGGCCACGACACGCAGTTCGGGCATGGGGACCTCCCGGGTGGTGCCTGCCGACGTCACGTGCGTCGCTGCTTCCGCTAGTCGAGTGTGGCCTGCCCGGGTGCAGCCTGCCACTACCTTGCCGAGTTGCCCGGCGTGTCGGGCGTGGACCCTGGAACGCCGTTATGGCACGGTTACCGGATCGCTACGCGGAGTGACTGGCGGTCACGCTGTGCAGCGGGCTTCCGTGCGGTGCCGCGGCGCCGCCGGTTTCGAGTGCCGGGTTCGGCCCCCTCCCCGTGATTCCGGGCACCCGTGAGAGCGTCCGTACCCAGGGATCGTCAATGTACTCCATTCGGGCCACCTGGGTGGACCGGCGCGCCGCCCAACTTCTCGGGTCCCGCGCGAGTTGAGTGTCCGTGATGTCCCGGACCGCGTGTCCCTGTTCACAGAACCACCAGAAACGGAACTAATCGCTTCGCCCATTTGTCCCTTCTGGGTGCATGGTGGAACAGATGAGCAAGCAGAGGTCGGAGATGGATCACAGGCCGAGGGCCGCGGTGGGAGAGCCGGAGGAGACCGACGAGAGGGGCGGAACGGGGGAGCCGGACGAGCGGGGCGGAGGCCGGGAGGCGTGGGGAACCGGACAGGACGGTGAGCGGGGTGGCCGGGCCAGGATCGACCTGAGTGTGGCTCAGGTGTCGGGCAGCGCCCTCGCCGCCGTCATCGCGGCCAAACTCGCCTCCACCCTCGGGGTGTACGGCACGATCGTCGGGGCCGGCGTGATCAGCGTCATCGCCACCTGCGGTGGACCGGTCTTCCAGCACCTGCTCAAACGCACGGGCGAACAGGTGCGCGACGCGACGGCCGCCGTGAAGCCGAAGCCCCGTCAGCTCGGTCGGCGCCCGGCGGAGCCGGAACGGGCCGACGCGCGCGCCCTGGTGCCCGGCGCCGTCGCGCCCGGCGGCCTGCCCGCCGACGGCACGTTCGGCCGGGCGACCACCCACGGCACCCGGATGCGGGGCTGGAAGCGTCCGGCCCTCGCCGCGGCCCTGGTCTTCGGCGTCACGATGGGCGGCATCACGGCGTACGAACTCGTCTCCGGCGAGGACTTCGGCGGGACGAAGGGACGGACCACCTTCGGTTCCGTCGTCCGGGGCGGCGGGGACACCGGCCCGGGCACCTCCGACCGCGACGGGACCCCGGCCCCCACCTCCTCGGAACCGGCCCGGGACGGTGACGGCGACGGCCGGCCGGACGGCGGCGCCACCCCGTCCGGGGGCGCCCCCTCCGCCCCGGACGGCCGGGGCACCTCCACCCCCGGGACGGGCACGGGGCCGGCGTCACCCGCGCCGGAACCGACCCCGGGCGGCACCACCGGCCCGACCGGTTCCACCGGTACGGACCCGGCCCCTGACCCCGAGCCGACCGGCCCGGCGCCGACCACGGCCCCGACAGGCCCCGCGGAGCCGACCGCGCCGGCGGCCCCGACCGAGGCCCCCGTCCCCGAGGCGCCGGGGCGGACGCTCCCGCCGCGGACCGCGCCCGGGGCGACCGGGTGACGGTTCAGTCGCCGAGCACCCGGCGCAGGTGGTCGTTGCCGAAGCGGCGGTCCGGGTCGAGCCGGTCGCGCAGCGCCGTGAACTCGGCGAAGCGCGGGTACACCCCGGACAGATAGGCGGCGTCACAGGTGTGGATCTTGCCCCAGTGGGGGCGCCCCCCGTGGGCCGTCATGAGGCGCTCCACCGCGGTGAAGTACCCGCGGTGGGGCGTTCCCTTGTACAGGTGCACCGCGATGTAGACGGTCTCGCGGCCCGAGGCCGTCGAGAGGGCGATGTCGTCCGCCGGAGCCGTGCGCACCTCGACGGGGAAGCTCACCTTGAGCGGCGACCGCTCGATCATCGACTTCAGCTCGCGCAGCGCCGGGACGGCCGCCTCGCGCGGGAGCGCGTACTCCATCTCCAGGAAGCGCACCCGGCGCGGCGAGGTGAAGACCTTGTACGGGATGTCGGTGTACGTCCGGGCCGACAGCGCCCGGCTGGAGACCCTGGCGAGCGCGGGGATCACCGGCGGCACCGCCCTGCCGAGGGAGCAGGCGAGCTGGAAGACCCCGTTGGAGAGCAGCTCGTCCTCGATCCAGCCGCCGACCCTGCCGAGCGGAGCCGCGGGACCGGCGCTGCGGTTGTTGCGCTTGGTGTTGCAGTTGTCGGTATGGGGGAACCAGTAGAACTCGAAGTGCTCGTTCTCCGCGTACAGGGCGTCGAACTCCGCGGTGACCCGGTCGAAGCTCATCGGTTCCTCGCGCGCGGTGAGCAGGAAGACCGGCTCCACGGCGAAGGTGATCGCGGTGATCACGCCGAGCGCGCCGAGCCCGATCCGGGCGGCGGCGAAGATCTCGGGATTCTCCTTCTCCGAGCACGTGAGCAGCCGGCCGTCGGCCGTGACGAGCTCGAGCCCGCGGATCTGCGCGGCGATCGAGGCGGAGTCGCGGCCCGTGCCGTGGGTGCCGGTGGAGACGGCGCCGGCGACGGTCTGCTCCATGATGTCGCCCATGTTCGTGAGCGACAGGCCCTCGCGGGCCAGGGCCACGTTGAGCCGCTTGAGCGGGGTGCCGGACTCGACCGTCACGGTCATCGACTCGCGGTCGACGCGCCGGATGCCGGTGAGCAGGTCGGGCCGGACCAGGACCCCGTCGGTGGCCGCGATGGCGGTGAAGGAGTGGCCGGTGCCGACCGTCTTCACCCGCAGCCCGTCCTCGGCGGCCCGGCGCACCACCTCGGCCAGCTCCTCGGCCGTGGCCGGGCTCTCCTCCCGCACCGGGCGGGCGGAGACGTTCCCCGCCCAGTTACGCCACGGGGCGTTCGCCGTCCCGGGCCTCCGCGCCCCCGTCGGCCCCGTCCGTCCCGCTGTCGTCGTCCCGCTCACGCTGCCCCTCCCGGTTCGGCGCCGGCCTGCTGAGCCGGCGGTGTCCGAGGAGACCCACCACGACCGCGAGCGCGCCCGAGACGACGGGCACCACGTACCCCGCCTCCGCCCCCGACGCGTCGACCACCCAGCCGGCGGCCGAGGAGCCGAGCGCCACGCCGATCGC
Organism: Streptomyces sp. NPDC126503; assembly: GCF_040302405.1. Classification (NCBI taxonomy): domain Bacteria; kingdom Bacillati; phylum Actinomycetota; class Actinomycetes; order Kitasatosporales; family Streptomycetaceae; genus Streptomyces; species Streptomyces sp. NPDC126503. Next base: position 229,614 of record NZ_JBEORS010000005.1, on the reverse strand, counting down.
GAGCCCGGTACCCGTCCAGGTCATGCCCTCGGTCAGCTTGGTGCGCGGTACGTGCGCTTCGACGAGGGCCATCGTGGTCACCATCGTCGGTGCGATGGACAGGCCCGCGACAAAGAGCGCCACGGCCAGCAACGGCAGGTTCCCGGCCAGTAGGAGGGGGATCATACTCACGGCCATCGCGCAGATGCCCAGCAGCCACCGGCGGGACGGCTCGCCCTTGAGGTGGAGCAGTCCGAAGACGGCGCCGGCCAGGCAGGAGCCCAGCGCGTAGACGGCGAGCACCAGGCTGGCGGCGGCCTTGTGGCCCTGCTCCTCGGCGAAGGCGACGGTCACCACGTCGACCGAGCCGAAGATGGCGCCGGTCGCGACGAAGGCCAGGGCCAGGACCTGGAGCCCGGGGGAGCGGAGCGCCGAACCGCCCCGGTCGTCCCGGTGGGGGTGCGGGCTCGGCTCGGTGGCGCGCTGCGCGGTCAGCCAGAAGACGCCCACCGCGAGGAAGACGGCGGCGAAGAGAGGTCCCGCCTCGGGGAACCAGGCGGTGGACAGACCGATGGAGACGATCGGCCCGAAGATGAAGCAGACCTCGTCGGCGATCGACTCCCAGGAGTACGCCGTGTGGAGGCTGCGCCCGTCACCGCGGTAGATCTCCGCCCACCGGGCCCGCGTCATCGCCCCGACGCTGGGCACGCAGCCGATGACGGCGGTGAAGGCGAAGAGGGTCCAGTCGGGGGCCTGCTGCTGGACGCAGAGGAGGAGGCCGGTGGCGGCGGCGAGCGAGATCAGCGTGACGGGCCGCAGCACCCGGCGCTGGCCGTACCGGTCGACCAGCCGGGACACCTGGGGGCCGAGGACGGCCGCGGACATCGCGAGGGTCGCCGACAGGGCGCCCGCGAGCCCGTACCGGCCCGTGACCTGGGAAATCATGGTCACGATGCCGATGCCCATCATGGACAGCGGCATCCGGCCGAAGAAACCGGCCACCGAGAACGACGCGGTGCCGGGCGCCGAGAAGATGGCGCGGTAGGGACTGGGCAAAGGGGGCTCCGGATCCTCGTGCTCCGGCGCGGGGCGGCGCGACGGGTCGACACGTGTAATTAACAGCTAAAGCCTACGGTGTTGAACTCGATGCGGCATCCCCGTTCCCCCCGGCCGGGCCCGCGGGGCCGGGGGGCGGCGCGCGACCGGTCGGGGCGGGCCGCACCACCGGGTGTCGGTGGCGGGTGGGAGGATCGGTGCCATGTCCGATCAGCACGATCCCGCCCCGTACGACGCCCTGCTCCTGCTCTCGTTCGGCGGCCCCGAGGGCCCGGACGACGTGGTCCCGTTCCTGGAGAACGTGACCCGCGGCCGCGGCATCCCCAAGGAACGGCTCAAGGAGGTGGGGCAGCACTACTTCCTCTTCGGCGGCGTCAGCCCGATCAACGACCAGAACCGAGCGCTGCTCGACGCGCTGCGGGCGGACTTCGCGCAGGCCGGGCTCGACCTGCCGGTCCACTGGGGGAACCGCAACTGGGCGCCGTACCTCACCGACACCCTCCGCGAGATGGTCATCGACGGCCACCGCCGCATCGCCGTCCTCACCACCAGCGCGTACGCCTCCTACTCCGGCTGCCGCCAGTACCGCGAGAACCTCGCCGACGCGCTGGCCACCCTGGAGGCGGAGGGGCTTCCGCTGCCCCGGGTCGACAAGCTGCGGCACTACTTCAACCACCCCGGCTTCGTCCGCCCCGTGGTCGAAGGCGTCCTCGCCTCCCTCGCCGAGCTGGACGGGTCCGTACGGGCCGGGGCCCACCTCGCCTTCACCACCCACTCCATCCCCGACTCCGCCGCCGACACCTCCGGCCCGGTCACCGAGCACGGCGACGGCGGGGCCTATGTGAAGCAGCACCTCGACGTCGCCCGCCTCGTCGTCGACGCCGTCCGCGCGGAGACCGGCGTCTCGCACCCCTGGCGGCTCGTCTACCAGTCCCGCAGCGGCGCCCCCCACATCCCGTGGCTGGAACCCGACATCTGCGACCACCTGGAGGAGCTGCACGCCGCCGGGGCGCCCGCCGCCGTCATGGTCCCGATCGGCTTCGTCTCCGACCACATGGAGGTCCTGTACGACCTCGACACCGAGGCCACCGCCAAGGCGAAGGAGCTCGGCCTGCCGGTCCGCCGCTCGGCCACCGTCGGAGCCGACCCCCGCTTCGCCGCCGCCGTCCGCGACCTCCTCCTGGAGCGCGCCGCGACCGAGCGCGGCCTCCGCGTGGAGCGCTGCGCCCTCGGCGCCCTCGGCGCCTCCCACGACCTGTGCCCCGTCGGCTGCTGCCCGGCCCGGGCGGAGCGGCCGGCCGCGGCCGGCGCCGACAGTCCCTACGCCTGAGGAGCCAGCACGTGACCGACCCCCTGCTCACCGAACTGCACGAGCTGGCCCTGGAGGCCGCGCGCAGGGCCGGCGCGCTGCTGCGCGACGGCCGGCCGGCCGATCTGGCCGTCGCCCGGACCAAGACCAGCTCCGTCGATGTCGTCACCGAGATGGACATCGCCGCCGAGAAGCTGATCACCGCCTTCCTCGCCGAGCACCGGCCGCAGGACGGCCTCCTCGGCGAGGAGGGCGCCACCAACGCCGGCACCAGCGGCGTCCGCTGGGTGATCGACCCGCTCGACGGCACCGTGAACTACCTCTACGGACTGCCCTCCTGGTGCGTCTCCATCGCCGCCGAGCGGGACGGCGAGACCGTCGTCGGCGTCGTCGAGGCGCCGATGCGCGGGGAGACGTACCACGCGGTACTGGGCGGCGGCGCCCGCTGCGGCGAGCGGCCCCTCGCCGTCCGCCCCGCGCCCGAACTCGGCCAGGCCCTCGTCGCCACCGGCTTCGGGTACCTCCCGGAGCGCCGCGCCCGCCAGGCCGAGGTCGTCCGGCACGTGATCCCGCGCGTCCGCGACATCCGGCGCGGCGGCTCGGCGGCGATCGACCTCTGCGACGTCGCCGCCGGCCGCGTCGACGCGTACTACGAGCGCGGGCTGAACCCCTGGGACCTCGCGGCGGGCGCCCTGATCGCCCGCGAGGCCGGCGCCCTGACCGGCGGCCGGCCGGGCGAGCCCGAGTCCGGAGACCTGGTCGTGGCGGCCCCTCCGGGCCTCTTCGGCCCTCTCCAGGAGCTGCTGGAGGAGCACGGAGCCTGGCACGACTGAGCGGGCCGGGAGCCGTCCGCGCGGAAGGCGCGGAGCCGTGTGTCCGCCTTTCGGGGCTCGGAGGCGGACGCACGAGGGCCCCGGAGCCGGTGGCGGCTTCCGGGGCCCTCGCTCGGGTCCGTGGGCGTCAGACGCCCGGGGCGACCTCCACGCCGTGCTCGGCGGCCAGGCGGTGCAGGTCGTCCAGCTCCGCCTGCTCGACGTCCGCGAGGAAGTCGTCGCCCGTCTCACGGGCTCGCGTGAGGTCCGACTGCGTGGTCCTGATCCGGTGCAGCAGTCCTGCGGTGAAAGCGTCCATCGTGCGCCCCCTCGTCATGGGTCCGGTGGCACGGGGGTGTGCCGGTGGGGTCGGATCACACGCTGTGAGCTCTGGGGGACAGAGAGTGGCGGACGACGTGCCACCTTCAGCTGTGATCGCGGGGTGTGCACACCTCCTCCCCAGCCCTTTCCTCAGGGAAACCTCAACTGGCCCGCGAATCAGGCGAATTCTTCGCGGCCACCGGGCGCCCCCCGGACCGCCACCGCCCGTTCACCGGATCCCCGCCCTGCGGCCGCCGCCGCCCGGCCGGCCCGCACCCGGGGGTCCCGCCGCCCCGGCCCCCTCCCCGTCCCCGCACCCCGCCTTACAGCCGGTTTACGCGCGAACGGGGCAGGATGGACACGCACAGTCAGTGCCCGGGCCCCCGCGGGGGACCGTTCTGAACCACCCCCTGGTCCCCGCCTCGGACCAGGACCCGAAGGAAGGATCACGACGTGCGCGTACTCGTCGTCGAGGACGAGCAGCTGCTCGCCGATGCGGTGGCCACCGGACTGCGCCGGGAGGCCATGGCCGTCGACGTCGTGTACGACGGCGCGGCCGCCCTGGAGCGCATCGGCGTCAACGACTACGACGTCGTCGTCCTCGACCGCGACCTGCCCCTCGTCCACGGCGACGACGTCTGCCGCAAGATCGTCGAGCTCGGCATGCCGACCCGCGTGCTGATGCTCACCGCCTCCGGCGACGTCAGCGACCGCGTCGAAGGCCTGGAGCTGGGCGCCGACGACTACCTTCCCAAGCCCTTCGCCTTCACCGAGCTGACCGCCCGCGTCCGCGCCCTCGGCCGGCGCACCACCGTGCCGCTCCCGCCCGTCCTGGAGCGCGCCGGCATCAAGCTCGACCCCAACCGCCGCGAGGTCTTCCGCGACGGCCGTGAGGTCCAGCTGGCGCCCAAGGAGTTCGCCGTCCTGGAGGTCCTCATGCGCAGCGAGGGCGCCGTGGTCTCCGCCGAGCAGCTCCTGGAGAAGGCCTGGGACGAGAACACCGACCCGTTCACCAACGTCGTCCGGGTCACGGTCATGACCCTGCGCCGCAAGCTGGGCGAGCCTCCCGTGATCGTCACCGTCCCCGGCTCCGGCTACCGGATCTGACCCCCATGGGAACCACCCCCGCGCCCCACCCCCAGGCGCCGCCCAAGCCGACCTGGGACCCCCGGGACCCCGTCCGCCCCCTGCTGCGCCCGACCATCCGCATACGGCTCACGCTGCTCTACGGCGGCATGTTCCTGATCGCCGGCATCCTCCTGCTGTCGATCATCTACCTCTTCACCGCCCAGGCGCTGAGCGACAGCGCGGCCCAGCTCCCCTTCAAAATCGTCAAGGGCGAGGTGCAGCCCACCACCTCCTGGTGCGTGCTGCCCGACAAGGGCACCGGCGACCAGTTCAACGACGCCGTCTCCATCTGCCTGCGCCACCAGACCGACCTGGCCCTGGACGACCTGCTGCGCCGCTCCCTCTTCGCCCTCCTCGGCCTGAGCATCATCGCCTTCGCCTTCGGGTACGCCATGGCCGGGCGGGTCCTCTCCCCGCTCGGCCGGATCACCCGGACCGCCCGCCAGGTGGCCGGTTCCGACCTGGCCCGGCGGATCGAGCTGGACGGCCCCGACGACGAGCTGAAGGAGCTGGCCGACACCTTCGACGAGATGCTGGAGCGCCTGGAGCGGGCCTTCACCGCCCAGCAGCGGTTCGTCGCCAACGCCTCGCACGAACTCCGTACGCCGCTCGCCATCAACCGCACGCTCCTGGAGATCCACGTCTCCGACCCGGAGGCCCCCCTGGCCCTCCAGCAGCTCGGCAAGACCCTCCTCGCCACCAACGAGCGCAGCGAGCAGCTCGTGGAGGGCCTGCTGCTGCTCGCCCGGAGCGACAACCAGATCATCGACCGCAAGGCCGTCGACCTCGCCGAGGTCGCCTCCCGCGCGATCGACCAGACGCACGCCGAGGCCGTCGCGAAGGGGGTCGAGATCCGCGGCGAACGCGCCCCGGCCGTCGTCCAGGGCAACGGCGTCCTGCTCGAGCGGATCGCCCTGAACCTGCTCCAGAACGCCGTGCGGTACAACGTGCCGGAGGGCGGCTGGGTCGAGGTCACCACCGAGACGGCCCACGGTCAGGCGGTCCTCGTCGTCTCGAACACGGGCCCCGTGGTCCCCGCCTATGAGATCGACAACCTCTTCGAACCCTTCCGGCGGCTCCGTCAGGAGCGCACCGGCAGCGACAAGGGCGTCGGTCTCGGCCTGTCGATCGCGCGGTCCGTGGCCCGCGCCCACGGCGGCCGTATCATCGCGGAGCCCCGTGAGGGCGGCGGCCTCGTGATGCGCGTCACCCTCCCGATGTGACACAGTGCGCGCGACCGGTTCCGTTCGCTTTGCGCGGAATTCCGGAGCCCTGATCCTGAGACGCGCATGTGTGATCGATCACAGGACAGGGTCCCGGGAGTCACACGCTCCGTGATCGCCGATTCCACCGGAAAACCGGGAAAAATCCGGGTTTCCCGGGCTTCGGATGACGGGAAGTACACGGGGTGGCGCGTGCGAGCGGCACCCCGGGGACCGTGTACGGTCCGGTTCGCCACCCCAAGCCCCTCACTCGTGAGAGGGCGGGATGGGTGTCGATTGAGTAACAGACCTTGATGTGAGGCAAAATCTCCGCCTCAGGTCGGGCACAAGTCCGACCTCTCACGCGTTACGTGCGCTGGAGACACCGCAACCACCCAGAGGGGGAGAGCGACATGGCAACGGATTACGACACCCCACGCAAGACCGACGACGACGTCGACTCGGACAGCCTTGAAGAACTGAAGGCCCGCCGGAACGACAAGTCGACCTCGACCGTCGACGTCGACGAGTTCGAGGCCGCCGAGGGCCTGGAGCTGCCGGGCGCCGACCTCTCGAACGAGGAGCTGGCCGTCCGGGTCCTGCCCAAGCAGGCCGACGAGTTCACCTGCATGAGCTGCTTCCTCGTGCACCACCGCAGCCAGCTGGCGCGGGAGAAGAACGGTCAGCCCATCTGCCGCGACTGCGACTGAGAACGCTCGACCGTGGCAGGCGACACACCGTCCAGGAAGCGGCGTCTACGGCTCCCCGGCAGGCCGAAGACGTACAAGGGCGGCCCGGGCCCGGCGGAGGAAGCCCACGAGGCCTCCGAAGCCGAGCGTGCCGCCCCCCTGCCCTCCCCCGGCGCACCCGACGACGGGCGAGGCCCCTCGGCCTCGCCTGAAGCGGTCGCCGAGGCGCCGGGGCCGGACACCGCACCGCTGCCGGCGGAGCGGGACACCCGGACCCCGGGCGCACCGGCCGCCGTCGCGCGCGACGGACGACCGGACGCCGAGGCCGGACACCCGGCCGACCCGGCGCGCACGCGCCTCGACAGGCTCAGGATCGAATCGTCGCGGATCGGCGCCGTCCGGCGCGGTGTCACCGAGAGCGTGAGGCACGGCGTGAAACGAGGCGGCGAGAGCGCGAAGGCCGGCGTCGGCCTCCTGGCCGACCGGCTGATCGACCTCGCCCCGCGAATTCCCGTCCGCGACCTCACGACCCTGCGCCGGCAGTTCCCGGGGCTCGGCCCCGAGGAGATCGCCGACAAGCTCGTCGCGGGCGCCGCCAACGCGAGCTCCACCGTCGGCGCGGGCGTCGGCGCCGCCGCCATGCTGCCCGTGCCCCCGGCCATGCCGGCCGAGCTCGCCGCCGAGATCACCGGCGTCGCCGCCGTGGAACTCAAACTCATCGCCGAGCTGCACGAGGTGTACGGACTGCGGCCCCCCGGCCGCCTCACCCAGCGCTCGGTCGCCTATCTGACCGCCTGGGCGGAGGAGCGGGGCATCGATCCCACCAAGCCCACCACCGTCAACGCCGCGCTCGGCGGACAGCTCAAGCGCGAACTGCGCCAGCAGATCATGAAGCGCATGGTGCGCAATCTGCCCAACCTCGCCCCGTTCATGGTGGGCGCGGCCGTCGGAGCGGTCATGAACCGGCGCGACACCAAGAAGCTCGCCGCCCACGTCCGCAAGGACCTGCGGGCCCGCCAGGTGCCCTGGGAGGACCTTCCAGAACTGCCCGCGCTCGACCAGCCCGAGAACCCCAAGGAGCTCGGCTTCTGAGCCACGCCTCCCGGTGACGGCCTTTCGGGACCCGGCCCGCGCCACCGGAGCCGTACCGGGACCCGTGCGGCGGCGCGCGGCGGCTCAGCCTTCGGCGCGCACCGCGTCCAGGGCGGCGGCCAGCGCCTCCGGCTCACGGCTCGACAGGTAGAGGTACGGCGTCGGATCCGCCGGGTCCGTCACCTCGACCCGCACCGCCCGGGGCACGTAGCTGCGCATCAGCATGAAGGCGCGCGGGTCGGCCTTGTGCGTGCGCCAGGCGCGCGCCTCCTCCACGTCCAGTACCTCGGCCGCCCCCAGTGCGGAGACCGGGATCCGGGCGTCGCCCGCCACCAGCGAACCGGCCACCACCCGGATCCGAGCGGAGCCGTACGAGGAGACCGCCACACCGGCCAGCACCGCCGCGGCGATCACACCGCCCAGCGTCGGCACCGTACCCAGCGGGAACATCACCAGACCCCCGGAGAGGCCCAGCAGGCCCGCGATCACCCACCACGAGCGGGGCGCGGTCAGCCGCTCGTCGAAACGCGGCGCGGCGGGCGGCACCGGCGCCGCGGGGGACGGGGAGGAGGACGCCGGGGACGGCACGGAAGGCTGCTGCATGCCTCCAAGCTTGGCACGGCGCGCCCCCCGCCCGGCGGCGCGGGTAAGGTCTGCGCCTGTGACCGCAACATCTGCCGCCCTCACCCCACCGGCCGACGCCGTGGCGCCGGTACGCCACGCCGACGCGCCGGCCCCCGGCGAGCCGCTCGGCTCGCACTACGCGCACTGCTTCGGGTGCGGCGGCGGACAGCCCCACGGCCTGCACCTGGACGCCCGGGCAGGGGAGGGCGTGACCGTCACCGCCGAGTTCACCGTGACCGCCGACCACCAGGGCGCCCCCGGCCTCGCGCACGGCGGCGTCCTCGCCACCGCGCTCGACGAGACCCTCGGCTCCCTGAACTGGCTGCTGCGGGTCATCGCGGTGACCGGCCGCCTGGAGACCGACTTCGTCCGGCCCGTACCCGTCGGCACCGTGCTCCACCTGGACGCCGAGGTCACCGCCGTCCACGGCCGCAAGATCTACTCGACCGCCACCGGCCGGATCGGCGGGCCCGACGGCCCCGTCGCCGTCCGCGCCGACGCCCTCTTCATCGAGGTCAAGGTCGACCACTTCATCGACAACGGCCGCCCGGAGGAGATCCGGGCCGCCATGTCCGACCCCGACCAGGTCCGGCGCGCCCGCGCCTTCGAGGTGAACCCCTGATGCGCAACCCTGTCGACGTCCTCATCCGCCGTGTGGACCCGGACGTCCCGATCCCCGCCTACGGCCACCCCGGCGACGCCGGCGCCGACCTCGTGACGACCGAGGCCGCCGTCCTCGCCCCCGGCGAACGCGCCGTCCTGCCCACCGGGGTTTCCCTCGCACTGCCGGACGGGTACGCCGCCTTCGTGCACCCCCGCTCCGGACTCGCCGCCCGCTGCGGCGTCGCGCTCGTGAATGCCCCGGGGACGGTGGATGCCGGGTACCGTGGAGAGATCAAGGTGATCGTGGTCAACCTGGACCCGCGCGAGAGCGTCCGGTTCGAGCGGTTCGACCGGATCGCCCAGCTGGTCGTCCAGCAGGTCGAGCGGGTCCGCTTCCACGAGGTGGCGGAACTGCCCGGCTCCGCGCGGGCCGAGGGGGGCTTCGGGTCCACCGGCGGTCATGCCGCCGTGGACGGCACAACGGGTGGGAATCGATACGCTTCGGTCGTATCCGACCGGGAAGGACAGTGACGTGTTCGGACGTCGCAAGAAAAGCGGTGCCGCTGCCGACGCGGCGGGCGAGGCCGAGCAGGTCGTCGACGCGGTGGACGGCGAGGACACGGCGGGCGCCGAGGCGCCCCGCAGGGTGAACCTGCCGCCGGCGCCCCGGCCCGACGGTCCCTGGGACATCTCCGAGGTCGCCAGGCCCGAGGAGGGCCGCGTGGACCTCGGCGGAATCTTCGTGCCCGGTGTCGAGGGCATGGAGCTGCGGGTGGAGGTCGCGGGCGACGCGATCGTCGCGGCCACGGTCGTGCTGCGCGACAGCGCCGTACAGCTGCAGGCCTTCGCCGCCCCGAAGAAGGAAGGCATCTGGGGCGAGGTCCGTGAGGAGATCGCCAACGGCATCGTCCAGCAGGGCGGTGCGATCGAGGAGGTCGAGGGTCCGCTCGGCTGGGAGCTGCGCGCGCAGGTCCCCGTCCAGCTGCCCGACGGCAACCGAGGAGTGCAGCTCGTCCGCTTCGTCGGTGTCGACGGCCCCCGCTGGTTCCTGCGCGGAGTGATCTCCGGCCAGGGCGCGGTGCAGCCGGAGGCCGCCGGTCTCCTGGAGCAGATCGTCCGCGACACCGTGGTCGTCCGCGGCGACGGCCCGATGGCGCCCCGCGACCCGATCGTCCTGAAGCTGCCCAACGACGCCCAGATGGTGCCGGACGCCGTGCAGCAGGAGGAGCAGGAGGGGTCCCGCTTCTCCGGCGGCATGGGCCAGCTCCAGCGCGGCCCGGAGATCTCCGAGGTCCGCTGACGCACGGGCCCGGCTCGACCGGGCCCACATCATCGCCGGGCCGCTTCCCGACGCGCACACGCCGCGGGGGAGGCGGCCCACGGCTGTTCCCGGGCCCGCCCCGCGTCCCGTACCGCCGCGCGACCCGTGGCGCCCCGTGCTGGAGAAGGGGCCGCGCGGGCCCCGCTCTGGCCCTGCCCGGCGCCGCCGCACCATACTGGCGGCCGCAGTGTCCGAGGAGGGGGAGCAGCCGGTGAGTGAGAGCAGCACGCGGTCCGCGACGGCCGTCGCGGGGGAGCCGGCCGGGCCGCCGCCCATGGTCCGCGTCGAGAACCTGCGCCGCTCCTACGGCACGGGCGACGCCGCCGTCCACGCCCTGCGCGGCGTCTCCTTCGACATCGCCCGCGGCGAGCTCGTGGCGCTCAAGGGCCGCTCCGGCTCCGGCAAGACCACCCTCCTCAACCTGGTCGGCGGTCTCGACACCGCCGACGGCGGCCGCGTCCTCATCGACGGCACCGACCTGGCCGGCCTCCGTGAGGACGCCCTCCTGGAACTGCGCCGGGACCGGATCGGCTTCGTCTTCCAGTCCTTCGGCCTCCTGCCGATCCTCTCCGCGGCCGAGAACGTCGGCGTACCGCTGCGCCTGCGCCGCGCCGCGCCCAGGGAACGGGACGAGCGCGTCGCCCTCCTCCTCGCGCTGGTCGGCCTCGCCGGCCACGCAGGCCAGCGCCCCGGCGAACTCTCCGGCGGCCAGCAGCAGCGCGTCGCCATCGCCCGCGCCCTCGCCAACCGCCCCGCCCTCCTCATCGCCGACGAACCGACCGGCCAGCTCGACGCCGAGACCGGCCTCGGCGTCATGGAACTGCTCCGCGCCGTGGTCCGCAGCGAGGGCTGCACCGCCCTCGTCGCCACCCACGACACCCAGCTGCTCGGCCTCGCGGACCGGGTGCTCGAACTGAGCGACGGCGAGATCACCGAGCGCTGAGCGGCGATCCGGCGGCGCCAGGGGGCCTGCCGGACACCGGGCGCCCCGCATCAGGATCACGTCAAGACGTGACGGGGGCTCTCCCCGGGTGCGGAATGTCCGATTGGCTGGACGTATGGTCGGGGCATGGCACGCGGCAAGCTTCGGATCTACCTCGGCGCCGCACCGGGCGTCGGCAAGACGTACGCGATGCTCTCCGAGGGCCACCGCCGGGTGGAGCGCGGCACCGACTGCGTGGTGGCGTTCGTGGAGCACCACGGGCGTCCGCGTACGGAGGTGCTGCTCCACGGCCTGGAGCAGCTGCCGCGCCGCGAGATCGAGTACCGGGGGACCACCTTCCCCGAGATGGACGTCGACGCCGTCCTCGCCCGCCGGCCCGCCGTCGCCCTGGTGGACGAACTCGCCCACACCAACGTCCCCGGCTCCCGCAACCCCAAGCGCTGGCAGGACGTGGCCGAACTGCTCGCGGCCGGCATCGACGTCGTCTCCACCGTCAACATCCAGCACCTGGAGTCCCTCGGCGACGTGGTCGAGTCGATCACCGGCGTACGGCAGCGGGAGACCGTCCCCGACGAGATCGTCCGCCGCGCCGACCAGATCGAGCTGGTCGACATGTCGCCCGAGGCCCTGCGCCGCCGCATGGCCCACGGCAACGTCTACACCCCCGACAAGGTCGACGCCGCCCTCTCCAACTACTTCCGCCCCGGCAACCTCACCGCCCTGCGCGAACTGGCCCTGCTGTGGACGGCCGACCGGGTCGACGAGTACCTCCAGCGCTACCGGGGCGAGCACAACATCCGCTCGACCTGGCAGGCCCGCGAGCGCATCGTCGTCGGCCTCACCGGAGGCCCCGAGGGCCGCACCCTGATACGCCGCGCCACCCGCCTGGCGGAGAAGGGCGCCGGCGGGGAGGTCCTGGCCGTCTACATCGCCCGCAGCGACGGCCTCACCGCGGCCTCGCCCAAGGAGCTGGCCGTCCAGCGCACCCTCGTCGAGGATCTCGGCGGAACGTTCCACCACGTCATCGGGGACGACATACCCTCCGCGCTCCTGGAGTTCGCGCGCGGCGTCAACGCCACCCAGATCGTCCTCGGCTCCAGCAGACGCCGCACTTGGCAGTACGTCCTCGGTCCCGGCGTCGGACAGACCGTGGCCCGCGAGTCGGGCCCCGACCTGGACGTCCACATCGTGACGCACAGCGAGGTCGCCAAGGGGCGCGGGCTGCCCGTCGCCCACGGCGCCCGCCTCGGCCGCTCCCGCATCCTCGGGGGCTGGCTCGCCGGCGTCGCCGGACCGGTCGGGCTCGCCCTCCTCCTCACCCATGTCGACGCGGACCTCGGGCTCGCCAACGACATGCTCCTCTTCCTGGCCCTCACCGTGGCCTCCGCCCTGCTCGGCGGACTCCCCCCGGCCCTCGCCTCGGCCGCCGTCGGCTCGCTCCTCCTCAACTGGTTCTTCACCCCGCCCGTCCACCGGCTGACCATCGCCGACCCCAAGAACATCGTCGCCATCGCCGTCTTCTTCGGCGTCGCGATGGCGGTCGCCTCCGTGGTCGACCTGGCCGCCCGCCGCACCCACCAGGCGGCCCGGCTGCGCGCCGAGTCCGAGGTCCTCTCCTACCTCGCCGGCAGCGTGCTGCGCGGCGAGACCAGCCTGGAGGCCCTCCTGGAACGGGTCCGCGAGACCTTCTCCATGGAGTCGGCGGCCCTCCTGGAGCGCGCCGAGGGCACCGGCCCCTGGACCTGCGCCGCCAGCGTCGGTCTCCATCCGGCGGTACGGCCCGAGGACGCGGACGTCGACATGCCGGTGGGCGACCGCCTCGCCCTGGCCCTGAGCGGCCGGGTGCTGCCGGCCGAGGACCGGCGGGTGCTCGGCGCCTTCGCCGCCCAGGCGGCCGTCGTGCTCGACCGGCAGCGGCTCGTCGGCGAGGCGGAGGAGGCCCGCAAACTCGCGGAGGGCAACAAGATCCGCACCTCGCTCCTGGCCGCCGTCAGCCACGACCTGCGCACCCCGCTCGCGAGCATCAAGGCCTCCGTCACCTCCCTGCGCTCCGACGACGTCGAGTGGTCCGACGAGGACCGGGCCGAACTCCTCGCCGGCATCGAGGCCGGCGCCGACCGTCTGGACCACCTCGTCGGGAACCTGCTCGACATGTCCCGGCTCCAGACCGGCACCGTCAGGCCTCTCATCCGGGCCGTGGACCTGGACGAAGTGGTCCCCATGGCCCTCGGGGGCGTTCCCGACGGCAGCGCCGAGCTGGACATCCCCGAATCGCTCCCCATGGTCGAGGTCGACAAGGGCCTCCTGGAGCGCGCCGTCGCCAACATCGTCGAGAACGCCGTGAAGTACAGCCCCGACGGCGTGCCGGTGGCCGTCGCCGCCAGCACGATCGGCCGGCGGGTCGAACTGCGGGTCGTCGACCGCGGCCCCGGCGTGCCCGACGCGGACAAGGACGGCATCTTCGAGCCCTTCCAGCGCTTCGGCGACGCCCCGCGCGGAGCCGGGGTCGGCCTCGGCCTCGCCGTGGCACGGGGCTTCGTGGAGGCCATGGGCGGCACGCTCGGCGCCGAGGACACCCCGGGCGGCGGCCTCACCATGGTCCTCACCCTCAGGGCCGCGCCGCGCGGGGCCCCGCCGCCGGTCACCGACCTCCCGGAGCGTGCGGTGACTGAGCCGGAAGGCCGGGCCGGGCGCCGAGACACGGTGACCTGAGCCGGGAGGCGAGGGCCGGGACCCGGCGCCGCGCCCGCTCCCGTACCGCCGACGCCGTACCGCCATCGCCCCCTGCCGTACCGCTACGCCCGCCCCGCACCCGCACACCCGCCCCGCCGCGGCGCAGAAGCCCACGGCACGAAAGACAGCAGAAGGAAGGCCCCCGCCATGACCCGGGTCCTCGTGGTCGACGACGAGCCGCAGATCGTCCGCGCCCTGGTGATCAACCTCCGGGCGCGGAAGTACGAGGTCGACGCGGCGCCCGACGGCGCCACCGCGCTCCGGCTCGCCGCCGAACGCCACCCCGACGTGGTCGTCCTCGACCTCGGCCTGCCCGACATGGACGGGGTCGAGGTCATCCGGGGCCTGCGCGGCTGGACCCGCGTCCCGATCCTCGTCCTCTCCGCGCGCCAGACCTCCGACGAGAAGGTGGAGGCGCTGGACGCGGGAGCCGACGACTACGTCACCAAGCCCTTCGGGATGGACGAACTCCTCGCCCGGCTGCGGGCCGCCGTACGGCGCGCCGAACCGGTCGGCGGCGCCGACGACGGGCTCGTCGTGGTGGAGACCGAGGGCTTCACCGTGGACCTCGCCGCCAAGAAGGTCCACCGGGACGGCCGGGACGTCCGGCTGACGCCCACGGAATGGCACCTCCTGGAGGTCCTCGTCCGCAACAGCGGCCGGCTCGTCAGCCAGAAGCAGCTCCTGCAGGAGGTCTGGGGACCCTCGTACGGCACCGAGACCAACTACCTGCGCGTGTACATGGCGCAGCTGCGGCGGAAGCTGGAGAGCGACCCCTCGCACCCGCGCCACTTCGTCACCGAACCGGGCATGGGATACCGCTTCGAACGCTGAAGCGAACGGGGCTCCACGGGCCGGTTCCCGTGACAGTGGCGGCCGGTACGCTTTCTGTATGAGTGCTGCACCGCGTACAGAGAAGCCGGCCGGGCGGTTCCGCCGGATGCTCGACCGGCTGTCCTCCTCCCCGGAGGACCTGGAGTCGGAGGAGCTCCAGGAGGACGCCCAGGCGTCGGGGTGCACACCGATCGCCAAGTGCTCCGACCGCCAGATAGTCAAGGTGACTGGTACCTTGCGCACGGTGACGCTGCGCCCCCGGGCCGGTGTGCCCGCGCTGGAGGCCGAGCTGTTCGACGGCACGGCGCCGCTGGATGTCGTGTGGCTGGGCCGGCGGTCCATCGTGGGCATCGAGCCGGGCCGCAGGCTCATCGCCTCCGGCCGGATCTCCCTGAGCCACGGCCGGCGCGTCCTCTTCAACCCCAAATACGAGCTCCGACCGCTCGGACAGGAGTAGCCGGTGACGTCTCTCGACAAGCCGACGGCCGACCAGACGGGCCCGCTCGGCCCGACGGACCCCACGGGCCGCACGGGACCGACGGGCCCCGCCGGATCGGTGGACCAGTCCGCGCGGGCCGACAAGGCGGTCACCGAGGCCGCGCTGTTCGAGGCCTTCGGCGGCCTGCGGGGCATGATCGAGACGGTGCTGCCCGGCCTGCTGTTCGTCACGATCTTCACGGTCAACAAGAACCTGCACGTCTCGGCCGTCGCCGCCCTGGCCGTCTCGCTGGTCCTCGTCGCCGTCCGGCTGATCCGCCGCGACACCGTCAAGCACGCCTTCAGCGGCGTCTTCGGCGTCGCCTTCGGTGTCGTCTTCGCGATGATGACGGGCAACGCCAAGGACTTCTACCTGCCGGGCATGCTGTACACCCTGGGCCTCGCCCTGGCGTACATCCTCACCACCCTCGCCGGCGTCCCGCTGATCGGCCTCATCCTGGGCCCGGTCTTCAAGGAGAACCTCTCCTGGCGCACCCGTAACCCCGGACGCAAGAAGGCCTACGCGAAGGCCAGCTGGGCGTGGGGACTGATCCTCCTCGGCAAGTGCGCGATCCTCTTCCCGCTGTACTGGTGGGCCGACCCCACCAAGTTCGGCTGGGTGTCCGTCGCCCTGAAGATCCCGCCGTTCCTGCTCGCCGTCTACCTGACCTGGGTCTTCCTGGCGAAGGCGCCGCCGCCGATCGACGTCTTCGCCGAGATGGAGGCGGAGGAGCGCGCCGAGAAGGAGCGCAAGGCCGCCGCGGCCACGCCGCGCCCCGGCACCGGGGGCGGGCCGGAGGCCTGACGGCGACCACCCCGCCGTACCCGCACACGCGAGGAGGGCCCGGACCCCGGTCGGTGACGACGGGGTCCGGGCCCTCTCCGTGAGTTCCGGGGGGACCTCGGCGGTACGGTGCCGGGCCGCGGGGACCGGTGGTCGTACGGCTCCGGCCGCCGACCCGGCGTGGTGGGCGGACGTCCGGCGCGGGGGAGGGGGCGGCAGGGCGCGGTCGCCCGTCTCCGCACCTCCGCGCGGCGCGTCCGCCCCCCGCCTCAGTCCTCGGTGAGCTCGCGGCGGACCGACAGCAGGTCCTCCAGCTGCTCCTCGCGCGCCTGCGCGGCCACGAACAGCAGCTCGTCGCCCGCCTCCAGCGTCTCCTCCGCGGTCGGGGTGAGGACCCGCGAGCCGCGGATGATGGTCACGAGGGAGGTGTCCTGGGGCCAGGCCACGTCGCCGACCGCCGTCCCCGCGATGGCCGACTCCGGCGGCAGCGTCAGCTCCACCAGGTTGGCGTCGCCGTGGCTGAAACGGAGCAGCCGGACCAGGTCGCCGACGCTCACCGCCTCCTCCACCAGGGCCGACATCAGGCGCGGCGTCGACACCGCGACGTCCACACCCCAGGCCTCGTTGAACAGCCACTCGTTCTTCGGGTTGTTGACGCGGGCGACCACCCGCGGCACGCCGTACTCCGTCTTGGCGAGCAGCGACACGACCAGGTTCACCTTGTCGTCGCCGGTCGCCGCGATGACCACGTTGCAGCGCTGCAACGCCGCCTCGTCGAGCGAGGTGATCTCGCAGGCGTCGGCGAGCAGCCACTCGGCCTGCGGCACCCGCTCCACCGAGATGGCGGTCGGCGCCTTGTCGATCAGCAGCACCTCGTGCCCGTTCTCGAGCAGCTCGCCGGCGATGGAACGGCCCACCGCGCCCGCGCCCGCAATTGCGACACGCATCAGTGACCGCCCTCCTCGGGACCCTCGGCGAAGACCGCCTCGACCTTCGCGATGTCCTCCGTACGCATCATCACGTGCACCAGATCGCCCTCCTGGAGCACCGTCTGGGAGGTCGGCAGGACCGCCTCGCCCAGCCGGGTGAGGAACGCGACACGTACGCCGGTCTCCTCCTGCAGCGTGCTGATCTTGTGGCCGATCCAGGCGGGGGAGGTGTGCACCTCGGCGAGCTGGACACCGCCGCTCGGGTCCCGCCACAGCGGCTCCGCGCCCGAGGGCAGCAGCCGGCGCAGCATCTGGTCGGCGGTCCAGCGGACCGTGGCCACGGTCGGGATGCCCAGACGCTGGTAGACCTCGGCGCGACGCGGGTCGTAGATGCGGGCGGCGACGTTCTCGACGCCGAACATCTCGCGTGCCACCCGGGCGGCGATGATGTTGGAGTTGTCGCCGCTGCTCACCGCGGCGAAGGCGCCGGCCTCCTCGATGCCCGCCTCACGCAGGGTGTCCTGGTCGAAGCCGACACCGGTGACGCGCCGGCCGCCGAAGCCCGAGCCCAGACGGCGGAAAGCCGTCGGGTCCTGGTCCACCACCGCGACGGTGTGGCCCTGCTGTTCGAGCGTCTGCGCGAGAGCGGCTCCCACTCGCCCGCAGCCCATGATGACGATGTGCACGTCCCCTTACCCCGCACTCCTGATCGCCCTGCTGACCTGCGAAAACACCCTGCTCACAACTTTCCTCGCCCGATCGCCCGGGCCACGGCGGGCAACGCCCTTGCCGGGTTGCCCGGTCCGAGCTTAAGCGGCAACGCTGGCCGGGACCGCATCCGAGGTGGTAGTCAGGGAGATTCGGTGCGCATCGGGGGTGCCGATGCACATGGCCCTTTTCGAACGCTTACGATCCTCTCCGTGTCCAAACTGACCGACGTGCCCAAACGCATCCTGATCGGGCGGGCCCTGCGCAGCGACAGGCTGGGAGAAACCCTTCTCCCCAAGCGCGTCGCCCTCCCCGTCTTCGCCTCCGACCCGCTGTCCTCGGTGGCGTACGCACCGGGCGAGGTGCTGCTGGTCCTCTCCATCGCGGGCCTGTCGGCGTACCACTTCAGCCCCTGGATCGCGCTGGCGGTCGTCGTCCTGATGTTCACGGTCGTCGCCTCGTACCGGCAGAACGTGCACGCGTACCCGAGCGGCGGCGGCGACTACGAGGTCGCCAACACCAACCTGGGGCCCAAGGCCGGTCTGACCGTCGCGAGCGCGCTGCTCGTCGACTACGTCCTCACCGTCGCCGTCTCGATCTCCTCGGGCATCGAGAACCTCGGCTCCGCCGTCCCCTTCGTCGTCGAGCACAAGGTGGCCTCGGCCGTCGCCGTGATCGTGCTCCTGACGCTCATGAACCTGCGCGGCGTCAAGGAGTCGGGAACCCTCTTCGCCATCCCGACGTACGTCTTCGTCGCCGGCGTCTTCCTCATGATCGCCTGGGGCGCGTACCGGGGCATCGTCCTCGGCGACGACATGAAGGCCCCCACCGCCGGCTTCGAGATCAAGCCCGAGCACCAGGGCCTGGCCGGTTTCGCGCTGGTCTTCCTGCTGCTGCGCGCCTTCTCCTCCGGCTGCGCGGCCCTCACCGGCGTCGAGGCCATCTCCAACGGCGTCCCGGCCTTCCGCAAGCCGAAGTCGCGGAACGCCGCCACCACCCTCGCCCTCATGGGCGGCCTCGCCGTCACCATGTTCTGCGGCATCATCTTCCTGGCCATGGCCACCGACGTCCGGATGGCGGAGAAACCCGCCCAGGACCTGCTGCGCGACGGGGTCCCCGTCGGCCCCGAGTACGTCCAGGACCCGGTGATCTCGCAGGTCGCCGCCGCCGTCTTCGGCGACGGGACCTTCCTCTTCGTCGTCCTCGCCGCCGCGACCGCACTCGTGCTGTTCCTGGCCGCCAACACGGCTTACAACGGCTTCCCGCTCCTCGGGTCGATCCTCGCCCAGGACCGCTACCTGCCGCGCCAGCTGCACACCCGCGGCGACCGGCTCGCCTTCTCCAACGGCATCGTGCTCCTCGCCGGCGCCGCCGCGCTCCTCGTCTGGATCTACAGCGCCGACTCGACACGGCTGATCCAGCTCTACATCGTCGGCGTCTTCGTCTCCTTCACCCTCAGCCAGATCGGCATGGTCCGGCACTGGAACCGGCACCTGCGGGCCGAGCGGGACCCGGCCAAGCGCCGCCACATGATCCGCTCGCGCGCGATCAACGCCTTCGGCGCCTTCTTCACCGGCCTCGTCCTCGTGGTCGTCCTCGCCACCAAGTTCACCCACGGCGCCTGGGTCGCGCTGCTCGGCATGGTGATCTTCTACGTGACGATGACCGCGATCCGCCGGCACTACGACTCCGTGGCCGCCGAGATCGCCGCCGCCGAGGAACGCCCCGACGAGTACGTGCGCCCCTCCCGGGTCCGCTCGATCGTCCTCGTCTCCAAGCTCCACAAGCCCACCCTGCGCGCCCTCGCCTACGCCAAGCTCATGCACGCCGGTGAGCTGGAGGCGCTGACCGTGAACGTGGACCCGGCCGAGACCAAGGCGCTCAAGGAGGAGTGGGAGCGGCGCGGCATCAACGTGCCGCTGAAGATTCTCGACTCCCCGTACCGCGAGATCACCCGACCCGTCATCGAGTACGTGAAGAACCTGAGGCACGAGAGCCCGCGGGACGCCGTCTCCGTGTACATCCCGGAGTATGTCGTCGGCCACTGGTACGAGCACGTGCTGCACAACCAGAGCGCCCTGCGCCTCAAGGGCCGGCTGCTGTTCACGCCGGGGGTGATGGTGACCTCGGTCCCGTACCAGCTCCGCTCCTCCGAGGCCGCGAAGCGCCGGGCCCGCAAGCGCCAGGAGTGGAACGCGCCCGGCTCCGTCCGCCGCGGACCGGTCGAAAAACGGGCGAAGGATCCGGCGGGAAAGAGCAACTAGACTGGTGGGCTGCCGTCCGTACGGCAGCCCACCTTCTTCTTCCCCCTGGAGTCCCCGGTCATGCAGAACGCCCCCGTCCCGTCGCTGATCGGCCAGGAGTACGAGGTCGAGGTCGGCCCGGTGGCCCACGGCGGCCACTGCATCGCCCGCACCGAGGAGGGCCGCGTCCTCTTCGTCCGCCACACCCTCCCCGGCGAGAAGGTCCGCGTCCGCGTCACCGAGGGCGACGAGACGTCGCGTTTCCTGCGCGCCGACGCCGTCGAGATCCTGGAGGCCTCGAAGGACCGCGTCGAGGCGCCCTGCCCGTTCGCGGGCCCCGGCAAGTGCGGCGGCTGCGACTGGCAGCACGCCAAGCCGGGCGCCCAGCGCCGCCTCAAGGGCGAGGTCATCGCCGAGCAGCTCGAGCGGCTCGCCGGCCTGACCCCCGAGGAGGCCGGCTGGGACGGCACCGTCATGCCGGCCGAGGGCGACAAGCTGCCCCCGGGCGAGGTCCCGCAGTGGCGCACCCGCGTCCAGTACGCCGTGGACGCCGAGGGCCACGCCGGACTGCGCAAGCACCGCTCGCACGACGTCCAGGTCATCGACCACTGCATGATCGCCGCCGAGGGCGTCTCGGAACTCGGCATCGAGGCCCGCACCTGGGAGGGCATGGCCTCGATCGAGGCCATCGCCGCCTCCGGCTCGGGCGACCGCCAGGTGATCCTCACCCCGCGCCCCGGCGCCCGCCTCCCCCTCGTCGAACTCGACAAGCCGGTGTCGGTGATGCGCGTCGGCGAACGGGACAAGGCCGTCCACCGCGTCCACGGCCGCGCCTTCGTCCGCGAGCGCGCCGACGACCGCACCTACCGCGTCGGCGACGGCGGCTTCTGGCAGGTCCACCCGAAGGCCGCCCAGACCCTCGTCCTCGCCGTCATGCAGGGCCTCATGCCCCGCAAGGGCGAGACCGCCCTCGACCTCTACTGCGGCGTCGGTCTCTTCGCGGGCGCCCTCGCCGACCGTGTCGGCGACAAGGGCGCGGTCCTCGGCATCGAGTCCGGCAAGCGCGCCGTCGAGGACGCCCGCCACAACCTGGCCGACTACCCCCGCGTCCGCATCGAACAGGGCAAGGTCGACTCGGTCCTCCCGCGCACGGGCATCACCGACGTCGACCTCATCGTCCTGGACCCCCCGCGCGCCGGCGCCGGCAAGTCCACCGTCCACCACCTCGCCACCCTCGGCGCCCGCCGCATCGCCTACGTCGCCTGCGACCCCGCCGCCCTCGCCCGCGACCTCGCCTACTTCGCGGACAACGGTTACCGCGTCCGCACGCTGCGGGCGTTCGACCTGTTCCCGATGACGCACCACGTGGAGTGCGTCGCGATCCTGGAGCCGGTGAAGTAGAGGTTCTGACCTGAGGTTTTTCGGGTGCTCGGTAGGTGCCGCGCAAGCATGACGGGCACATTTTGACGCTGAGACGACGCTCGTGACGCGCGCGGCGTCGGGCGCCGAGCAGCCCGATCACGTGGCACCGGACGATCAACGCGTGAGTGTACGAAAGGCATCACGGCGGGCGGAGTGGGCAGGCGCGGTCCATGACCGAACCCACAAGCGGCTCCAACAATGAGGGACACACCCACCTCGCCGTCCTGGCGGCATTCGGCGTCTACGCAGGAGCCTGGCTGCGGGCGGGGAGGGGGCGTGCGGGGTCGGCCACATCCGGCGCGATGTCCGGAGTGCTGTTGACCGGGGCGGCCACCTTCCGGCTCAGCCGGCTGCTCAGCAAGGCCCAGATCACCCGCCCGTTGCGCGCCCCGTTCACCGAGGTAGAGGAAGCGGGTGCCCCGGCCGAACTGAACGAGACCCCGAAGTCCTCCCACCCCGTGCTCGGGTCGCTTCTCAGCTGTCCGTTCTGCCTGGGTGTGTGGGTTGCCACCACCCTTACCGGGGCGCGGCGGATCTGGCCGCGTGAAGTGGAAACCGTCGAGCACGCCCTCGCCGCGGTCGCCACTGCCGATGCCTTGCACCTGCTGTACGCCCGCCTGGTTCGGGCGGCGGAAGGTGACCAGGAGTAGGGCGAGCACCATCGCCCCAGGCGGAGGGGGGTCCGGCCGCCTGGGGCACGGGGACCTGCTTGTGGTCGGTGGCCGTCCTGCGCCGCCCGGTGAATCTGCGCAGTGACGCGTCGGGCCGCATCACCCGAGGGCTGCGGTGCTCATGCGCCGAGGTGCGTGATCGCGCTGTTCAGCCGCGACGCAACGGCGTCGATGTCCTGCTCGGTCGGTGTACCGGATGGCAGCGTCGCGGCCAGCTCACGGCCGGAGGTGATCTCCATGGCGCCGCAGTACGGCTCCGATGCCAACCGCTCCGAGGGGACGACCTCCGTACGACCCTCCAACAGCACGAGAGAGCGGTTTTCGCCGGATGGAGCGAGGAGGGCGCGGACCTGTGCGCGGGTGACTGCCACGGTTCCGTCCTCTCTCACCGGCTCCCGGAGCCGGAGCCGTCGCCCGAGGGGTTCTCGTCTTCCTCCTCGGATACGGCCTCGACGCCGTCCAGGGGCTTCCCGCTACCTGTGCCGGCCCGGTGGTAACCCTCACGGGCACTCGCCGTGCCCGGCACGACGCGCTCCCGCGCCTGACTCTCGGAGCCGGAGTGGGCTCCTGGCTCCTCGCTGTTCCGTGCGCGCTCGTACTCGCTCTGCCGCGCCGCATCCGGTGTGTGCTCGGTCATCTCGCTGTCCTTCTGTCTTGATCCCCTCTGGGGGACTGCCCGCGGAAGGGCAGGCGAAACAGCCGCGGGGGCCGCTTCCCGGCCTGGCGCACCCTGCGGCCAGGAGGGCAGGAGCGGTGACGCCGAGAACTCTCCGGTGACCTCGACCGCGCTCTGCCCGACGAGGCGGCCGGCAACCGACCGGTCGCAGCGAGGATCGCGGCGGCCGTCAGCGCTGGAGTGACCTGCGCGGAAGCACTCCTGCACGTGCCTCCTGCGAAGATGTGGCGCTCGAAAAGGAAGTCTCTCCTGGGTCTCCGCGGCAGCGATGCGCACGGCCGCCTGGTCCCACGCTCCACGGAACCGAGAGCGCGGCCCGACCGCGCCAGTTTGATACCAGACTGGTATCATCTCTCCATGGCGATGACACTTCGACTCCCCGATGACCTTGACGCGAAGCTCACCGAGCGGGCTCGTCGGGAGGGTCGCAGCAAGCAGGAACTTGCCATCGAGGCCATTCGTGAGGCCCAGGACCGGGCCGAGCTGAAGGTGGATGACGTCCTGGCCGAGCTGATGGACAGCGATGCGGAGATCCTGGACTACCTGAAGTGACGGACGTTCGCTACGTCAAGATCGACGAGATCCTGGCCATCGCCCGCACGGTCAACGGTACCGACCAGAGCGTGCGTGACATGGGCCTTCTGGTGTCGGCGATCGAGCGGCCCCGGACCAACGTGTTCGGAGCCGAGTTGTATCCCGCGCTGCACGAGGAGGCCGCGGCGCTGCTGCACTCCGTCGCCCGCAACCACGCGCTGATCGACGGCAACAAGCGCACCGCCTGGCTCGCCATGCGTGTCTTCCTGCGGTTCAACGGCGTCAGCGCCGGTACCGCCCCGCCGCCCGTCTCCGTTGCCGGTCCGTTCGTGGAGGAAGTCGCGCAGGACAACATCGACGTACCGGCCATTGCCAAGCGCCTCTCGACCTGGTTCCCCGTCTCCTGACGTCGACGTCGTGCTGTGGAGGTGACATGGTGATCCGGGCTCGTCGGGCGGGCTGATCGCGTACGTGGCGCAGTGCCCGTCGTCAAGTGCACCCACTTCTTCGCCAAGCCCGCCAACGGTGGCAGCGGTGCCACCGACTTCTGGATCCGCGGGCTTTGGTCGCACACCTTCACCGGGGCTAGGGTGTGCCGCTGTACTCGGCGGATCGCTCCCCTGGAGAAGGTGGGAATTGGGGCTCATGGATGCGGACCACGCGGGGCTGGTCGTCGCGGCGCAGGCCGGTGACGACCGGGCGCGCGAGGAACTGATCGCCGCGTACCTGCCGTTGGTCTACAACATCGTCGGGCGAGCCCTGAGCGGACATGCCGACGTGGACGACGTCGTCCAGGAGACGTTGCTGCGCGTGGTGCGCGACCTGCCGTCGCTGCGGGCCCCGGAGAGCTTCCGGTCCTGGCTGGTGTCGATCACACTCCGCCAGATCAACACCCACTGGCGCAGGCAGCACGCCGTCACCGACCGGACCACGGTCATCGACGAGGCGCACCGGATACCGGACGCCGGTGCCGAGCCCGTGGACGTGACGATCCTGCGGCTGCACGTGTCGGACGAGCGCCGTCGGGTCGTCGAAGCCGGCCGGTGGCTCGACCCGGACCATCGGATGCTGCTGTCGTTGTGGTGGCAGGAGTGCGCCGGCCTGCTGAGCCGGGAGGACATCGCCGCCGCGACGGGACTCACGGCCGCCCACGTGGGAGTGCGCCTGCAACGCATGCGCGAGCAGCTGGAACTGTGCCGGACGATCGTCGCCGCGCTCGAGGCCGACCCGCGCTGTGCGCGGTTGGACGAGACCCTCGCCGGCTGGGACGGTCACCGCGCGTCGGTGTGGCGCAAGCGGTTGGCGCGGCACACCCGTGACTGCCCGGTCTGCACGGCGACGACGACGGAGCGGGTGCCGGCCGAGCTGCTGCCCCTCAGCCTCACGGCGCTGGCCGTCCCGGCCGGACTCGTCGTCGCGCTGGTCGCCAGGGGCCTGCTGTCGGGCACGGCCGTCGGCACCGCCGGGCCCGCCATGGCACACGTCGCCGCCGGCGCGGTGGCGGGGGGAGGCGGCCCGCGCGGCGTGCTGACCGGCAAACTCCACGCGGTGACCGCTCATCCGCTGGTGAGCCTCGCCGCCGGCGCGGTGCTCGTCGCCGGGACCGCCATGTACATGACCTGGCCGGAACCGGCGCCACGGGAGCCCGGCGTCGTCGCCGCTCCCACGGTGGGCGGTTCCACGCCGACCGCGTCGCGCACCAGCGCGCCGGCCGCACCGTCCCCGGCGGGTCCGTCCCCGACGAGGCCATCATCGGCGAGTCCGCCCGCCGTCACGGACACCGTTCCGCTGGGCGCGCGGTCGCTCGAATCCGCGGACCGGCCCGGCCTGTTCGCCACGTACGACGGCGACTTCGTGACGCTCGGGCCTGTCTCCGCGTCCAGCGGCGAGCAGGTACGCCGGCGGGGCACCTTCACGGTCGTCGGGGGGCTGGCGGACCCACGGTGCGTCACCTTCCGCGCGGCGGACGGCCGGTACCTTCGCCACTCCTACCTGCGGCTACGGCTCAGCACCGACGACGGCAGCGCGCTCTTCCGTGAGGACGCGACCTTCTGTCCCCGTCCCGGCGCGGTCGCCGGGTCGGTGACCCTGCACGCGCACAACTATCCGGGATCGGCCCTCCGTCACCGCGACGGTGGCATCTGGCTCGACGGCTCCGACGGCACCCGGGCCTTCGCCGGCCAGGCCTCCTTCGTCGTGCGCGGGCCCTGGGCCTGACCCTCCGCTCCTCGGGCGTCCGGCCGGATGAGCGGTGCCCCCCGGTGATGCTCCTGCGCTGCGGCACGGCTCCCGGACCACACCGGGACCGGCTTCCCCGCGCATGAGCCCGGTCGTGCCCTCCCCGCGGGCGCGGCCGAACCACGGCGCCCGGCATCCCGTTTTCCGCCCGCGAGACACCTCACCGGGAATTCTCCGGGCGGCGCGACTTTTTCTGTTACGAGCCCGCGCGCTCGGAAGCCTCCACTTCAGGGGTGTCCTCCCGCCGTCCGTCCCGACGGACCGGCACGGCGGGCCGACGTCCCCGACCGACGTGTCCCCTGAAGAAAGTTCCTCCCATGACGCAGTACATCCACGAACTCCGGGCGACCGGTGCGCAGGACCCCCGAGGAGAATCATGAAGGGCCTGCACCGGCTCCGCCGGCGTCGCCGCACCGTGGTGGCAGGGCTGTCGGCCGCGGCCGTGGTGGCCGGTGTCGTGACGTTGCTCCCCAGCTCGGCGGGCGCCGCGGGCCTGGGGACCCAGGCGGCCCCCTCGGGGCGGTACTTCGGTACGGCCGTGGCCGCCGGCAGGCTCGGCGACCCGGCGTACACGGCGCTCGCCGACCGGGAGTTCACCATGATCACCCCGGAGAACGAGATGAAGTGGGACGCCATCGAGCCGTCCCGCGGCCGTTTCACCTTCGGTCCCGCCGACCGGATCGTCGACCGTGCCCTGGCACGCGGCCAGCGTGTACGCGGCCACACCACGGTCTGGCACTCGCAGCTCCCCTCCTGGGTGGGCTCCATCCGTGACGCGAAGACGCTGCGTGATGTGATGAACCATCACATCACCACGCAGATGAGCCATTACAAGGGCAAGGTCTACGCGTGGGACGTGGTCAACGAGGCGTTCGCCGACGGCGGCAGCGGCGGGCTCCGTGACTCGGTCTTCCAGAAGGTGCTCGGGGACGGCTTCATCGAGCAGGCGTTCCGCACCGCCCGTGCCGCCGACCCCTCGGCCCGGCTCTGCTACAACGACTACAACATCGAGAACTGGTCGGACGCCAAGACCCAGGGTGTCCACCGCATGGTGAAGGACTTCAGGTCCCGCGGCGTGCCCATCGACTGCGTCGGGTTCCAGAGCCACTTCGGCGCGGGCGGCCCGCCGGCGAGCTTCAGGACCACCCTCGCCCAGTTCGCCGCCCTCGGCGTCGACGTGCAGATCACCGAGCTGGACATCGCTCAGGCCGCACCCGTCCACTACGCGAAGGCGGTCGACGCCTGCCTGTCGGTGGCCCGGTGCACCGGCATCACGGTGTGGGGCGTCCGCGACAGCGACTCCTGGCGCAGCGACGAGAAACCCCTGCTGTTCGACGGCGGCGGCAAGCCCAAGCCCGCGTACACCGCCGTCGTGAACGCCCTCCGTTCCGGCTCCGGCAGCACCCCGGCCGAGCCGGCCGGCCGAACCGGCGAGATCAGGGGCGTGGCATCCGGCCGCTGCCTCGACATCCCCGGCTCCGCCTCCGCCGAGGGCACCCGGGCCCAGCTGTGGGACTGCGGCGGGCAGGCTGGCCAGCGCTGGACCCACACCGCCGCGAAGCAGCTGAAGGTGCACGGCGACATGTGCCTGGACGCCAAGGGCAAGGGCACCACCAACGGCACCCCGGTGGTCGTCTGGCACTGCAACGGCGGCGCCAACCAGCAGTGGACCGTCAACACCGACGGCACGATCACCGGCGTCCAGTCCGGGCTGTGCCTCGACGCCGTCGGCGCCGGCACCGCGAACGGCACCAGGATCCAGCTGCACACCTGCGCGCCCGTCGGCAACCAGAAGTGGACCGCCCCCTCCACGGCGGGCGGCGGCACGTGCGCCCTTCCGTCCACGTACAAGTGGAGCTCGACGGGTCCGCTCGCACAGCCGGCGAACGGGTGGGCCGCGGTGAAGGACTTCACCCACGTGACGTACGGCGGGAAGCACCTGGTCTACGCGTCGAGCGCGTCGGGGACCTCGTACGGCTCGATGGCGTTCAGCCCCTTCACGAACTGGTCGGACATGGCGTCGGCCGGGCAGACGCGGATGAGCGGGAACGCGGTGGCGCCCACGCTGTTCTACTTCGCGCCCAAGAAGATCTGGGTCCTCGCCTACCAGTGGGGTGCGTCCCCCTTCAGCTACCGCACGTCGAGCGACCCCACCGACCCCAACGGCTGGTCGGCGCCGCGGCCGCTGTTCACCGGCAGCATCCCCCGCACGGAATCCGGGACCGGCCCCATCGACCAGGCGCTGATCGGCGACGAGAAGAACATGTACCTGTTCTTCGCCGGTGACAACGGCAAGATCTACCGGGCGAGCATGCCGATCGGGAACTTCCCGGGCAGCTTCGGCTCGTCCTACACGACGGTCATGAGCGACACGGCGAAGAACCTCTTCGAGGCGCCGCAGGTCTACAAGGTCAAGGGCCAGAACCAGTACCTGATGATCGTCGAGGCTCGCGGTGCGAACGAGCGGCGCTACTTCCGCTCGTTCACGGCCTCCGGCCTGAGCGGTCCGTGGACCCCGCAGGCAGGCAGCGAGAGCAACCCCTTCGCCGGCAAGGCCAACAGCGGTGCCACCTGGACCGACGACATCAGCCACGGTGACCTGGTCCGCAGCGATCCCGATCAGACCATGACCATCGACCCCTGCGACCTGCGGTTCCTGTACCAGGGCAAGTCACCCGGCGCGGACGGTCCCTACGACCGGCTGCCGTACCGGCCGGGTGTCCTCACCCTGCGGCGCTGACCCGCTCGATCCACGGTTCCACAAGGAGAAACACCCCCCATGAACAACCCCACCCCCGGCGGGCGCCGCGGACGTCACCGCCGTCGCCGGACCGCCACCGCCCTGCTGCTCGGTGTGCCCGCCACCGTCGTGCCGTACCTCCTGTTCGTGCAGGACGACTCGCGGGCCGCGACGGTCGACAGCAGTGCCTCCTACCGACTGGTCTCCGTTCGCAGCGGCAAGGTGCTGGACGTCAACGCCTTCTCCACAGCCGACGGCACCCGCATCCAGCAGTGGACCGATCAGAACACCGCCAACCAGCAGTGGAGGCTGAGGCCCACCGGCGACGGCTACTACGAGCTGGTGAACCGCAACAGCGGCAAAGTGCTCGGCATAACGGGCGATTCGACCGCACAGTCGGCTCCCGTCGAGCAGCAGACCGACAGCGCCTCCGCCTCCCAGGAGTGGCGGATCGACGCCGTGAGCGGTACCGACGCCGTCACGTTCACCTCCCGCCGGACCGGCCAGGTCCTGGACGTCTCCGGGGCCTCCACGGCCGACGGCGCGGCGGTCGTCCAGTACCGCGCCCACGGCGGCACCAACCAGCAGTGGAGGCTGGTGAGGACGGCCGAGTCCCCGGCCTCCGGGACCGGACCGTACGTGTGGAACAACGCCCAGGTGGTGGGCGGTGGTTACGTCACCGGTCTGGTGTTCAACCCGCGGGAGAAGGGCCTGCTGTACGTGCGCACCGACATGGGCGGCGCCTACCGCTGGGACGGCGCGGCCGAGCAGTGGATCCCGCTGACCGACTGGATCGGCGAGAAGGACTGGAACCTGCTGGGCATCGACGCGCTGGCCACCGACCCCGTCGACCCCGACCGGCTCTACCTCGCGGCCGGCACCTACACCAACGAGTGGGCCGGCAACGGCGCGATCCTGCGCTCCACCGACCGGGGCCGCACCTTCCGGCGCACCGACCTGCCGTTCAAGCTGGGCGGCAACGAGGACGGCCGCGGGGCGGGCGAACGGCTCGCGATCGACCCGTCGGACCACCGCACCCTGCTCCTCGGCACCCGCAAGAACGGCCTGTGGCGCAGCACCGACCACGGGGCGACCTGGCGGCAGGTCTCCTCGTTCCCCGTCAAGGACGGGGCGAGCAGCGGCGCGGGCATCTCCTTCGTGACGTACGGCCCGGCCGGCAGCCGCACGGTGTACGCCGGCGTCGCCGACAGGTCCACCTCCCTCTACCGCTCCACGGACGGCGGCACCACCTGGCAGGCCGTCCCCGGACAGCCCACCGGCCAGTTCCCGCAGCACGGCGTCCTCTCCGGAGACGGCTCGCTCTACCTGACGTACACCAACGCCCTCGGCCCCAACGGTGTGACGGGCGGCTCGGTGTGGAAGTACACGCCGAGCGGTGGGGCCTGGAAGAACGTCTCCCCCTCCCAGGGCGGCTACGGGTTCTCCGGACTCGCCGTCGACCCGCGCAAGCCGTCCACGGTGATGGTCACCACCCTCGACCGCTGGTGGCCCGAGGACGAGATCTACCGCACCACCGACGGCGGCACGACCTGGAAGGCACTGGCGGACAGGTCGGTGCGCGACGCCTCCGCCGCTCCCTACGTCGGCACCCACACCGGGCACTGGATGACGGCCCTGGCCATCGACCCCTTCGACTCCGGGCACGTGCTGTACGGTACGGGCAACGGCATCTGGCGCAGCAAGGACGCCCACGCCACCGACAGCGGCGGCACCAGCCACTGGGCCGCCGGGGCGCGGGGCCTGGAGGAGACCGCGCTGATGGACGCGATCGCCCCGCCCGGCGGCGCCCACGTCGTCACCGCCATGGGCGACCAGGGCGGATTCCGCCACGACGACCTGACCAAGGTGCCCGCCGGGCGGCTGGACCACCCGATGATGACCAACAGCACCGACATCGACTTCGCCCAGTCCGACCCCGGGGTGATGGTCCGCGTCGGCCGGGGCGGCGCGCAGGACGGTGCCTACTCCACCGACGGCGGCATCAGCTGGAAGGGCTTCGCGTCGGAGCCGGTGCCCGGTGCCCAGGACGGCCGCGTCGCGCTCGCGGCGGACGGCTCCACCATCGTCTGGACCCAGGCCGGGCAGGCCCCGTACCGCTCGACCGACAAGGGCGCGAGCTGGTCGCGGGTCGGTGGTCTGGGCCCCGACGCCGTGGTCGTCGCCGACCGCTCCTCGGCCAGGACGTTCTACTCCCTGTCCGGCGGCACGCTGCACGCCTCCACGGACGGCGGCGCCACCTTCACCGCCCGCGCCACCGGTCTGCCCGCCGGCCGGCTCACGGCCGTCCCCGGCGTCGCCGGAGACCTGTGGATCGCCGGCGGCGACAAGGGGCTGCTGCACTCCACCGACGGCGGCCGCACCTTCACCCCGCTCACCACGGTGAAGTCGGCCTCCGCGCTCGGCTTCGGCAAGGCCGCACCGGGCGCCTCCTACCAGGCCCTCTACCTGATCGGCACCGTCAAGGACGTCACCGGAGTCTTCCGTTCCACCGACAAGGGCGCCACCTGGCTCCGCGTCAACGACGACGCCCACCAGTGGGGCGGCATCGGCGGCACCGGCGTCGTCACCGGTGACCCCGACACCTACGGCCGCGTGTACATCGGGACCAACGGCCGCGGCCTCCAGTACGGCGACCCGTCCTGACGCCGCCGGCGGAACGGACAGGGGTCTGACGTCCGAGTCGGCGTGCTGTCCGCAAGGGAAGGCCCGCCCTCCGACCGGTGCGCACCCGGTCGGAGGGCGGGCCTTCCGCCGGACGGGGCGAGAACGGCCCCCCGCCGGTACGCCGCCCCCGCGCACCCGACACGGCCGCCCGGACCAGGCCGCCCCCGCCGCTCCGTCAGGCGGGTGAACGCCCCGCGTCACGGCCTCCTCGGCCGCCCGGTCCGTACGACCATGCGGGCATGCACATCGTCAGTCAGGTGTTCGCGCTGATCGCCGCCGCCGTTCACGTCTTCGTGTGGCCGTTGGAGAGTTTCCTCTACAGCCGGCGGCCGTGGGTCCGGGAGTTTCTCACCGGGAGTACGGCGGACGCCCCGGAGGTCCGTCTGTGGCGGTTCAACGTGGGGTTCTACAACCTCTTTCTGGCGGGAGGCATGATCGCCGGCTTCGTGGCGCTGCATCTGGGGCACGAGACCGTCGCCCGGTCGCTGATCCTCTACGTCGCCGCGTTCATGACCGGGGGCGGCCTCATGCTGTTCGTGTCCGAGCCCAGGCTCTGGCGCGGCGCGCTGAGCCAGGCCGTCCCCGGTGTCGTCATTCTGGTCGCCGAACTGGTGTGAACGGGTCCGTCGCCGTCACGGTGCGGTGCTCTGCTTCTTGAGTGCCTTGGCGATGGCGGTGGTGAACTGCTCGGCCGTCATCGGGGCGTTCTTCGTGCCCTCCGCGACGATCTTCTCGCCGTCCATCATCAAGGTCGGCGTACCCGTCACGCCGCTGGCGTCGAAGGCGGCCGACATCTTCAGCGCCCAGGCGTCGAAGGTGCCCTGCCGGACGGCCTGCGCGAAGGCGGCGTTGTTCCTCAGGGCGGGGACGGCTCCCGCCACCTCGATGAGGTAGTCGTCCCTGGCGAACTTGTCGTCGTTCTCCTCGGGGTGGAAGTTCGCGGAGTACAGGGCGCTCTTGTAGTCCAGGAACGCCTCGGGGCTCACGTCGAGCGCGGCGCCGAGGGCGGAGAGGGCGTTCTTCGAGCCCTCGCCCCTGGCGGTGGTGTCGATGAAGGTCCCGCCGACGAATCTGACCTTGTACGTGCCGGCGTCGACGTCCTTCTTGAGGGTCTCGCCGGCCGCCTGCTCGAAGCTCGCGCAGATGGGGCAGCGCGGGTCCTCGTACACCTCGAGGGTCTTCGTCGCGGTGGGCCTGCCGATGACGACCGTGGTGCCGTTCTCGCCGCTGGTGTGCCGGGGCTTGACGACCGGGGCCTCCTTCGCCGCTTCCCATCCGCTCGGTTCGGTGGCCTCCATGACGAGGTAGCTCGCGCCGCCCACGGCCGCGAGGACGGCGACGGCCGACGCCGTGACGACGGCCTGGCGCAGGACCGTTCTCCGCCTGGCCTCGCGTGCGCGCTCGGCGCGCAGCCGCTCACGGGCGGCCGCCTTGGGGGCCTCGCTGGGGTGGGGACTCATGGATGCTCTCCGTGGGGCAAGGGGGTGGGAAGGGGAGACGGAGACGGGACCGGCCCCTACCGAGGTGATCGGTGAGGGCCGGTCCTGCCGACGGGCCCGGTCCTGTCAGAGGTCCGGGCCGGGTGTCAGGAGATCGCCTTGATCGTCTGCCAGCCGTTCGTGCCGACCACGGTCGGCGCTCCGACCGTGCCGGTCCGGCGGCCGGGGATGAACTCGAGGCCGGCCGTGGTGGTGGAGGTGGTGCTCCACATGTCCGGGATGCCGTCCGCGTTGGAGTCACCGGTCGCGGTGATCAGCGGCCGGGCCGTGGTGGTCCAGCCGGTGCCGTAGGCGGTGCGGCTGCTGCCGGCGCCGAGCGACGACGGGTCGGTGCCGCCGTCGGGGACGCCGTCGCCGTCCGCGTCACCGCGGCTCTTGCCGTGGTAGAGCCACAGCTCGCCGTTGGTGGTGTCGCGGGCGATGATGTCGACGAAGCCGTCGCCGTCGACGTCACCGGGGGAGGCGAGCGTCATCTTGCCCCAGCCGCTGTTGCCGATCGGGTAGCCGTACTCCAGGGTGCCGCCCGAGTAGCCGGGGAAGAACCAGAGCTGGTCGCCGACGACGGCCACGAAGTCGGGGTTGTAGCTCTCGGCGTTCGGAGTGATGTCGCCGACCGAGACGATCTGCTTGATCGTCGAGGGAGCGAACTCGGCCCCGCTCTGCTCCTCGGGGAAGAACCACACCTCCTGCTTGGTGTCCTCGGTGAACTCGCCCTGTCCGCTGTTCGGGTAGAGCCAGAGCTTGCCGTCGGCCTTGCGCGCGACGAGGTCCTCGTAGAAGTCCTCGTTCCAGTCGCCGCGGTGGGTCAGCAGCGCACCCGCCCAGCCGCCGCCCGAGGAGAGCGGGATCGTGGTGGCGACGGCGCCGTTGCCCGTGCCGCCGTACAGCTTCAGGTTGTCCGTGCCGTCCACGGCGAACATGTCCGGCAGACCGTCACCGTTGACGTCACCCGGCTTGTCCATCACGCCGGGGCTCTTGGCGTAGAACCGGTACGGATAGATGGGGCTCGCGTTCTTGCCCGCGTCGAAGGCCTGGACGTACAGGGTGTGCGGTCCGGGGGTGAGCGGGGTGACGGGCACGGTGACCGAGCCGCCGGGGGCGGTCGGCTTCACCGAGTTGTTCGGCGGGGTGCGGTCCAGGGCCCACCGGTACTCGGTGATGTCGCCGACGCCGTTCGCGCCGAAGACGAAGCTGCCCTGGGTGCGGGCGAGCGCGCCCTCGGTGTTCTCCGGGTAGACCGCGTCCACGGACTGGACCGTCGGCATCACCGACGGGGCGGTCGGGTCGAATCCGAAGCGGCAGCCGGGAGCGCCCTGGGTGGGCGTCCAGTCGGAGGCGAAGGAGGCGTCGGCGACGTCCTCGACCTGGGCCTTCCAGGAGAACTGGCCGTTGCTCGCGCCCTTGTACTGGTCCAGCAGCGTCTTCGGGACGACCACCCGCGCCGGTGCGCCGGCGGAGTTGGTCGACGAGACGGTGACCCTGATCTTCTTGTCGAAGAACACGCCGGGCGCCACGTCGTGCTTGCCGGTCGCCCAGAGGTGGAACTGGACGTTGACGTCACCGCCGTCCGGGTCCCAGACCTGGGCGGTCAGCGTCACGTCGGTGTTGCCGAGGGTCACGTACGAGGTGCCGTTGCCGCACTCGGTCGTGTTGACCTTGGTGCTGGGGATCGTGTCCAGCGCCCACGGGGCCTTCGGGGGACGGTTGAAGTCGACGATCAGCTTGGCGTCCGGCTTGAACTTCTTCCAGCTGTACGTGTCCTTGGCGTCCTCGGCGGTCTGCGGCGCGCGCAGGCCGAAGGTGATGTTGGTCCACTTGCCCGCGGCGGCCTTGACCGCCGCGTCCACGGCCGTGAAGTCGACCGCCTTGTCGGGGCAGCCGTAGGTGTCGTTGCCGTGCGCGTAGTTGCGGCTGTCCTGCCGGGTGGACCACGCCGGCTGGTTGCTCCAGGTGGTGGAGGAGCTGATGCCGCCGGTCAGGTACAGCTCGACGGGCTTGGGCGTGCAGGACCAGGAGTGCGTCTCGGTGATCTGGAACTGGGCGTCGATCACCTTCACGCCCGCCAGGAACTTGGAGTCGACGCGGAAGAACGACCGGGCGGTGCCGCCGGACGAGCTCTCGTAGCCGACGCGGGCCTCGCTGGTGGTGCCGCCGTTCCAGCCGGTCCCGTTCCAGTAGCTGCTCGTCGGGGTCGGCTTGTACGCGATCGTCCAGGCCTGGCGCGTGCCCGTCATACGGGGGTCGATGTAGACCGGGTACGTGGTCTCCGGGGCGTCCAGCAGCTTCTGGTCGGGCGTCAGGGTGAGCCGGCCGGTCGAGACCGTGACGCCCACGTCGGCGCTCTTCGTGCCGGGGGTCAGGTCCGTCGGGACGGGATTGACGTCGGCCATGTCCACGTCGACGTCGGCGAGGGCCGCGTAGGCGGACTTCGTGAGAGGCGCCGGCACGGGGTCGGAGCCGGACGAGTCCCACATCCGGGGGGTCGACGTCG
Source organism: Streptomyces sp. NPDC126503 (assembly GCF_040302405.1). NCBI lineage: Bacteria > Bacillati > Actinomycetota > Actinomycetes > Kitasatosporales > Streptomycetaceae > Streptomyces > Streptomyces sp. NPDC126503. The sequence continues at coordinate 194,871 of NZ_JBEORS010000005.1, read as the reverse complement.
CGAACACGGTCTGGCCGGCCGGGTTGACGGCGCGGAGGCTGCCGCTGCCGGTGTCCTTCTTCAGCGTCAGCCCGTTGACCTTGAGGTCGAAGTCGATCGTCTCGAGCTCGGGGTTGTCCGCCGCCTCGGGCGTCTTGACGATCAGCGCCTGGCTGAAGCCGTCGACACCGGCGGCGACGGCGAGGTCGACACCCGGCAGGACCTCGGGGTAGGTGGCCGTGGCCCCGTCGAGCACCGGCTCGGGCAGCGGCTTCGGCCAGTGCAGCGAGAGCGTGCGGCCCTGGTCGGCCAGGACGACGAGCGGGGCGCTGCCGCCCGCCGAGAAGGTGACGTTGCCCGCGGCGGCCTTCGGCGCGACGCGTCCCTTCGACTTGGCGAGCGTGGTGTCGACCGGGGTCCACGCGCCCTCGCGCTTCACGCGCTGCGGAACCGTGTGCTCGACGTGGCGCAGGTTGCCGTTGGGGAGGGCGTAGGTCTCGCTGGTCTCGGTGCGCTCCGTCAGCACCTCGACCGGCTCGCCGGTCCGCTCGGCCTGCTGGAGGGCGTACGCCTCGGAGCCGGCGGGTGCGGTGGGCGGGGTCTCCTCGGCCGCGGCCGGGGTGAGGCCGAGCGGGGTGAGGCCCAGCGTGCCTCCGACGAGCAGGGCCGCGAGCGCGGTGCCCGTGGCACGTCTCGCCCCCCGTCTTCCGATGGTTATGTCTGACATCAGTTGAAGCCCCCCTGATCCTTTCTGTCGGCCGTCGAGCTGTTCTCGATCGGACTTCGGCCGAACAGTACAGGGTGCCCTTGACACAGCTTTTACCCAACCATGTCTGATCAGGGGGTTTAGCCGGGGACGGTCTCGCCTTGATCGGGTGCGCCCCGCCCATCTAATGTCGCGGGCGATCAACTGTTCTACTACCGAGGGTGGGGATTCGTATGCACCAATTCCTACGCCAGTTGCGCTATTTGGGGCACTGGCACAGATCTACTACTTTTGTCGCCTTCATGGCGATGATGATCACACTCATACCGGACGATCCGGCCGCCGCCGCGGGCCGTGGCCCGGATCTCGCCGACCTCAACCGTGACCGCTCGGTCGCGGGCCGGGTGTTCACCCCGGAGCGCCGCTCGGAGGGGAACTCCGCCAAGGACTGGCGGCCTCTCGTGGGCAAGGTCCCGACCGGGGACTTCCTGGTCCAGGTGGCCGACGCCGGCGGCAGGACCCCCGGCAAGGCCGTGAAGCCGGCCCTCCGCTCCGCGCAGGGCTCCGCGCTCGGCACCGCCCAGGAGACCTTCGGCCGGCTTCCGGTACGTCTCCGCCAGGCGCGGACGGCACCGAAGTCGAAGGGCGCACGGGCCGACGCGCCCAAGGCCGAGGCCGGTTCCGCCGCCCGGGTCCAGGTCAAGGACGCCGCCGCCGCCCGCCGCGCCGGTGTCGAGGGCGTGCTGTTCACCGCCGCTCCGGCACCCGCCGAGAACGGCACCGCCGACGCCGCGTCCGGCGCCGTGCAGGTCGAGCTGGACTACTCGGCCATCAAGGACACCTACGGCGGTGACTGGGGCTCCCGGCTCCGCCTCGTCCAGCTCCCGGCCTGTGCGCTGACGACGCCGGAGAAGGCCGAGTGCCGCACCCGCACCGAGCTGCGCGGCACCAACGACCCGGCCGACCACACCGTCGAGGCCACCGTCGACCTGGGCAAGGCGCCCGAGCAGGGCGTGAGCACGCGCAGCGCGGCCATGGCCCCCATGGTGCTCGCCGCCACCGCCGCCGCCTCCGGCCCCGGTGGCAGCCACGAGGCCACCTCCCTGTCACCGTCCGGTTCCTGGATGGGCGGCAGCTCCTCCGGCGGCTTCTCCTGGACGTACCCGATCGAGGCCCCCGAGGTCCCGGGCGGACCGCAGCCGGAGATCGCGCTCTCGTACTCCTCGCAGTCCGTCGACGGCCGCACCGCCTCCACGAACGCCCAGTCGTCGTGGATCGCCGAGGGCTGGGACTACGAGCCCGGGTTCATCGAGCGCAAGTACCGCTCCTGCTCCGACGACAAGGCCAAGGTCGACGGCGTCGCCCCCAACAACACCACCGACAGCGGTGACCTGTGCTGGGGTTCGGACCACGTCGTGATGTCGCTCGGCGGCAACACCACCGAGCTCGTCAAGGACGACACCACCGGCAAGTGGCGTCCGGCCGACGACGACGGCGTCAAGGTCGAGCAGAAGACCGGTGCCGCCAACGACACCAAGACCGGCGAGTACTGGGTCGTCACCGGCACCGACGGCGTCAAGTACCACTTCGGTCTCAACAAGCTGCCCGGCGCCACCACGCAGACCACCAACTCGGCCCTGACCGTCCCGGTGTTCGGCAACCACCCCGGTGAGCCCTGCCACGCCACGGCGTTCATGGACTCCGACTGCACCCAGGCCTACCGCTGGAACCTGGACTACGTCGTCGACCCGCTCGGCGACGCCATGACCCTGTGGTGGAACAAGCGGACGAACTACTACGGCCAGAACATGAAGGCCGACCAGCAGGCCGCTTACGTGCGCTCCGCCGACCTGGCCCGCGTCGACTACGGCCAGCGGTCGGACACCCTGTTCACGGCGCAGCCCGCCGGCCGGGTCACCTTCACCGTCTCCGAGCGCTGCGTCCCGGACGCCACGTTCGACTGCGCGGAGTCCAAGCGGACCACGGCCAACGCCAAGTACTGGCCGGACACCCCGCTCGACCAGCAGTGCGCCTCCGGCACCCCGTGCACCGACAAGTACTCCCCGACGTTCTGGTCCACCAAGCGCCTGACGAAGATCAGCACCCAGGTGCTCTCCGGCACCGCGCTGAAGAACGTCGACGCGTGGACGCTGGAAAGCTCCTACCCCGACACCGGTGACGGCACGTCCCCGGCGCTGTGGCTGAACTCCATCACCCGTACCGGCTACGGCGCCGGCGGGACCGCGTCGATGCCCAAGGTCAGCTTCTCGTGGGTCCAGCTGGACAACCGCGTCGACGGCGTCGAGGGCCTGCCGCCCTTCTCGCGCCTGCGCATCAACGCGATCGACACCGAGACCGGCGGCCGCATCGGCGTGACCTACTCGCCGCGCGACTGCCAGGCCCTGGAGCCGCGCCGCATGCCGGCCTCGCCCGAGACCAACACCATGCGCTGCTTCCCGCAGTACTGGATGCCCAAGGGCGCGCTGGCCCCGGTCAAGGACTGGTTCCACAAGTACGTCGTCACCGAGGTGCGTGAGGAGGACCTGGTCACCGACAGCCCGCCCAAGGTCACCTCGTACGAGTTCATCGGCGACGTCGCGTGGGCCTACGACGAGAGCGAGTTCACCGAGACCAAGTACCGCACCTGGTCGCAGTACCGCGGCTACGAGCGGGTCCGCACCCGCCTCGGCAGCGGCACCGACGTCAAGCAGCTCTCCGAGCACCGCTACTTCCGCGGCATGCACGGCGACAAGCTGCCCACCGGCACCCGCGTCTCGGTCGTCGAGGACTCCCAGGGCGGCAGCGTCGACGACCTGCCGCAGTACCAGGGCCAGCTGCGCGAGCAGATCACCTACGAGTCCGACGGCGGACTCGTCGACTCCACCACGCTCACCACGCCCTGGGCGGTGAAGACCGCCAGTCGCGCCCGTGCCGGCACCACGCCGCTCGAGGCGTGGATGACCCGCCCGGCGAGCGTCCAGACCCGCGAGCGGGTCAAGGGCGAGACCTGGCGCACGTCGACCGAGACCACCGCGTACGACGGCTACGGCCTGCCCTACCAGGTGGACGAGGTGACGCCCGGCGGCAAGCGCATGTGCACCACGACGACGTACGCCCGCAACACCGCGGCGCACCTGCTGGAGTCGGAGTCCCGCGAGCTGACCACGCTCGGCGCCTGCGGCACCACCGGCGGCGAGGTCGTGGAGGACACCCGGACGCTCTACGACGGTCTGGCCTTCGGCGCCGCGCCGACGCGCGGTCTCGCGACCGAGGTCCAGGAGCTGAACGCCGAGGGCACCGGCTACGTCACCATCGACCGGACCGAGTACGACATCCACGGCCGTGAGACAGCGACGTGGGACGCGGAGAACCACAAGACCTCCGTCGTCTACACCCCCGCGACGGTCGCGAGCCCGACGAAGCAGGTCACCACGGACCCGCTGGGCCACACGGAGACGACCGACTTCGACGACGTACGCGGCCTGCCGCTGGTCGAGACGGACGCCAACGGCAAGAAGACCACGATGCAGTACGACCCGTTGGGCCGGCTGCTGAAGCTCTGGGAGATCGACCGCGACCCGCTGACCCAGACGCCGACCGCGGAGTACGACTACACCGTGCGCCGCGACGGCCCGACGGTCGTCACCAGCAGGACGCTCAAGGACGACGGCCAGTACGCGGTCTCCTACGAGATTCTCGACGGCCTGCTGCGCGAGCGCCAGACGCAGGACGAGGCCGTGGGCCCCGGCCGCATCGTCAACGACACCTTCTACGACACCGCGGGCCGCAAGTGGAAGGAGAACGACGGCTACTACAACGACCTGGAGCCGGAGCCGAAGCTCCTGCAGGTCGGTGACAACGAGGTGCCGTCGCAGAACCGGACCACCTTCAACGGCATGGGTGAGCCCGTCGCCGAGGTGACCTACCACCGCGGCGTGGAGAAGCTCCGCACCACCACCGAGGTGGACGGGGACGTCTCGACGACGATCCCGCCGAAGGGCGACACGGTGACGGCGACGTTCGAGGACGCCGAGGGCCGCGTCGTCGAAATGCGTGAGTACACCAAGGACGACCGCAGCGCCTGGCGTTCGACCCGGTACGAGTACGACGACCAGGACAACGTCACCAAGATCATCGCTCCGGGTGGTGCGGTCACGTCGTTCGAGTACGACAAGCGCGGACGGCAGATCTCGTCGACCGACCCGGACGGTGGTAAGACCACCTATACGTACAACAACTCGGACGACGTCGTGTCGACCACCGACCCGCGTGGCAACACGCTGGTGACGACCTACGACGCGGGCGGCCGTGTCACCACGGTCAGGGACGGAAGCCCCACCGGGCCGAAGCGGGTCGAGTTCACGTACGACTCGCTCTTCAAGGGCCAGCCGACCGCGTCCATCCGTTACGACGGGGCGAAGGCCTACCGCGAGGAGGTGACCGCGTACGACCCGGCCTACCGGATCAAGTCGACGCAGACGGTCATCCCGGCCGAGGAGTCCGGCCTCGCGGGCACCTACACCTACACCTACTCGTACACGCCGACCGGCAACATGGCGTACGCGGAGGTGCCCGGTGTCGGCGGCCTCACCACCGAGCGCGTGGTCTTCCGCTACAACTCGGACGGTCTGCCGATCTCCATCAGCGGCGCCTCCACCTATCTCGGGGACGCCCAGTACTCCGCCTTCGGCGAGGTGCTGCGTACCGAGGCCGGTCCGGCCGGCAAGAAGGTCTACGGCTCGTACATCTACGACGAGTTCACCCGGAGGCTGATCAATTCCACCTTCGACCGGTCGATCGCACCGGGGCGCATCAGTGACACCCGCTACGCCTACGACGCCGCCGGAAACATCACGAAGATCACCGACGTCCCGGGCGGAGCGGCGCCGGGCAGCGGTGCGACGGACACGCAGTGCTTCGTCCACAATCAGCTGCGTCAGATGACCTCGGCCTGGACGGCGAAGACCGATGACTGCACGGCGGGGCCGTCCAAGGACACGGTCGGTGGCCCGGACGCCTACTGGCAGTCGTTCGAGTTCGACGCCGCGGGCAACCGTACGAAGCTCGTCGAGCACAACACGGCCGGTGACCCGACCCAGGACGTCACCCGGACGTACACCTATGGCAAGACGGGTGTCGGCGGCCCGAACGCGCTGGCGGAGGTCAGGTCGGTCGGCCCCGAGGGCGAGCGGCTGAACACGTTCGCCTACGACCAGGCCGGAAACACCACGCAGCGGCAGAACGGCGGCACCACCCAGACCCTGGAGTGGGACGCCGAAGGAGAGCTGCGCAAGGTCACCGAGCCGGTCGAGGGGGGCGGCACCAAGACCACCTCCTACGTGTACGACGCCGCTGGTGAGCGGCTCATCCGCGTGGGTCCGGACGGCAGCAAGACGCTCTACCTGGGCGATGCCGAACTGACCGTGAGCGCCGATCTGACCAAGAAGACCGCCGAACGGTTCTACGGCCACCCCGACGGCGTGATCACGGTTCGGGCGACCGGTGGCGGGCGGCAGGTACTGCTGTCCGACCAGAACGGTTCCTCCCACACCGCGGTCGACATGGTCGCCACCGACATGGCCGTCACCCGGCGCAAGCTGATGCCCTTCGGTGAGGAGCGCGGTGGCGCGCCGGCCGCCTGGCCCGGACAGCGCGGATTCGTCGGCGGCACGGTGGACAAGGACACGGGGCTGACCACGCTCGGAGCCCGTGAGTACGACCCCACCACCGGCAGGTTCATCTCGGTCGACCCCCTGGTCGACTACACGCAGCCCGCGACGATGAACCCCTACGCCTACAGCAACAACTCCCCGGTCACGTTCTCCGACCCGGACGGGCAGTTCTTCCCGATCCTGATCGGCATCGCGGCCCGCATCGCCATCCAGGCGGCCATCCGCGCGGCGGCCCGTCGCGCGGCGATCATCGCAGCCCGCAAGGCGGCCCAGGCGGCGGCGCGTCGTGCCGCGGCCCTGGCCCGCAAGCGCGCCATCGAGGCGGCCAAGCGTGCTGCCGCCAAGGCCCGTCGCGAGGCGGCCCGCAAGGCGGCGGCGGCGAGGCGTGCGGCGGCCAAGCGTGCTGCCGCTCGTGCGGCGGCCAAGCGTGCCGCCGCCAAGCGCGCCGCGGCGCAGGCCCGGGCCAAGGCCGCTCGTGCGGCGGCCAGGCGTGCCGCTGCTCGGCGCGCGGCCGCGCGCAAGGCGGCGTCGCGGCCGAAGCCGAGGCCCAAGCCGCGCAGCGCGCCCAAGCCGAGGCCGAAGCCGTCGGCCGTCAAGAAGGTGGTCAAGCAGGCCCGCAAGGAGCTGCAGGAGCAGGTCAAGGAAGAGGTGCAGGGAGCAGCGTGCCGCTCGGCGAGCGGGAACAGCTTCGTCCCCGGCACGCTCGTCCTGATGGCCGACGGTTCCAAGAAGCCCCTCGGCAAGGTGAAGGTCGGCGACAAGGTCCTCGCCACGGACCCGGTGACCGGCGAGACGCGGAGCAAGACGGTCTCGGCGACCATCGACGGCAAGGGCCGCAAGAAGCTGGTCGACATCAGTTTCAGGTTCCACGGTGGTGACAAGGGCGGCACGGTCGCCAAGCTCACCGCCACGGACAACCACCCGCTGTGGGTGCCCGCGCTGCGGGACTGGGTCGACGCGGGCGAGCTCCGCGCCGGGCAGTGGCTGCAGTCGCCCGCCGGGGAGTGGATCCAGGTGGAGTCGGTGCGCAAGCGCACCGGTCACGCCACGGTCCGCAACCTGACCGTGGACGACATCCACACGTTCTACGTGCTCGCGGGCATCAAGCCGGTCCTCACGCACAACTGCGACGGCGAGGTGCACTGGGTCAAGGAAAACGCCAGCATGAGCCCTGCGGCCCGGAAGTACGACGACGGTGCTGTAGGCTCCAGGACCGGCTACGCGCCCGCACTCCAGTACTACAAGGAGAACGGCAAGAGCCTGTCCCAGGTCAAGTTCGACGGCTTCGATGCTCAGAACGGTGTGCTCGTCGACCGCAAGCTCAGCATCAAGTTCTACAACAAGACCTGGCGCCAGGCCCTGAACCAGTCTCTGGCACTGGAGCAGAACGGCTATACAGGCCGGTGGGAGGTTCCCACCGCGGCCGAGGCCCGACGGGCGCGGAGAATGCTCGGGACGCTGCTGATCACGAACATCAAGGTAAGGGTGGTTCCCAAGTGATGGAACTGGACAAGGTTCTGGCCAGGGCATTCGCCAGTCTCGTCATCTCGATCGACCTCTCCGATGACGATGCCATCGACCCCGATGTGGCCACGGACATTCTGGAGCCGGCAAGCGCGTTGCTCGACGACCTGAGCGACCAGGACCGCAGGACCTTCGCGGGCCTGCTCGTCGAGCTGTCCGAGCTGGAGGAGGACCCCGAGCGCCGGCAGGCGATGGCGGATCTCCCCGACGTTCTGGGTCTCCTCGACGAGGAAGAGGAATGACGGCCGCTCGTGTGTGACCGGTGAGGAAAGGCCCGGCTCCGTCCGGAGCCGGGCCTTTCCCCTTGCCTGCACCCCGCTGCCCCGTCGCCCTGGGCGATGCCGAGGAGAACGTGAATGACGCTCGAGACACTCCTGCGCGTCTTCCCGCAGACCGGTACGGCCGAGCCCTGTGAGGGCGAGCACAACCTGCCCCCGACGCTTGCCGCACTCTTCGAGCGGGCGGCGGGGAGGACCTTGGCCGACGGTTTCCTGCGGTTCCACACGCCCGCGTCGGCCTTCACGTCGTACGAGGCGTGTGCCCGGCTGATCGAAGGGGTGGAGGGGCGCTATTTCCCCTTCGCCTTCGACTGGTCGGGACGTGAGCTCCTTTTCGACATCCGCGACCCCGAAGCGCGCCCCCGCTACGTCATCATGATCGACCCGGCGGAGGGCGAGTACTACAAGACCGGTCTGGGACTGGACGAGTTCTTCGAGGCCGTGGCCGACGAGGACGAGGACGCGCTCGCCTACCCCTGTTTCGAGGACTGGCGGGACGCCCACCCGGGCACGGTGCCGCTCGCCTTCGACCAGGTGGTCGGCTACAAGGTGCCGCTCGCCCTCGGAGGCGAGGACGACGTGGCGAACATGGAGCTCACCGATCGCCAGGTGTACTTCGAACTGTGCACCCAGATCACGCTCCAGGTCCGCGAACTGCCGGAGGGCACGCCGGTCGGCGGCATCGCCGTGACGCCGCCGGAGTCCGGTTCCTGACCGCGCGGTCACGGACTGCCGAAACGTACGGGCCCGTCCCCCTTCCCGGGGGCGGGCCCGTACGCGCGCGTGCGCACGGGCGGCGGCCGCGGTCGTCTGTGGGGCACGGCACGCCCCGGACCCCTCCCGGGCCGCACGAACGTTCGTAAGATGAGGGGCCATGCCCGCGTGCGACAGGAGTGCTCATGTTCGGTAGCGCGTTGAACGAGCTGTTCGCTCCGGGCCGGCGGCACACCGAGGAGGAGCGCCGGCGCCTGGAGCTCACCCTCGACGAGGTCGGCGACGCCGATCCGGACCGGGGGCCGATCGACCTCGACGGCGGTGTGGTCGTCATCCGCCTCCCCGCCGCGCGGCAGGACCCTGCCTGAGGACGCGCCCGCCCCGTGCCGCCGCGCCCGGCCTGGCAGGGGCGTCCGGGGGTACGAGGCAGGTGTGCCACGGCACGATTTCGTGTCGTTGTTGGGCCGAACGGGTGAGGAGCGGGAGGATGGCCCCATGAGTAGGTACGAGAGGTACGACGTCACCGACGAGCAGTGGGAGGGCCTGGCCCAGGTCGTGCCCCTGCGCGGCCGTGACGAATGGCCGTCCAGGGTCGATCACCGCACGATTCCCGAGCAGTACGAGTCCGCCGCGCAGCGCCGTATGGTCGTGCTGCGGGTGCAGGTGTTCGCCGACGCCCGCGAGGTCGCCGAGTACCTCATCGCCCAGGTCCCGGTCCTCCTCGACCTGACGAGCGCGGACACCGATGTCGCCAAGCGCATCCTCGACTTCACCAGCGGTGTCGTCTTCGGCCTCGGCAGCGGCATGCACCGGGTCGACCGGAACGTCTTCCTCCTCGCGCCTCCCGGAACCGAGGTCGAGGGCGCGGCCGAGGACGACGAGGCCGTCGGCAGCGCGGCGACGGCCGGTGTCCCCCGATCGTAGGAAGGTCCGCACGATGTAACGGTTCGTCAGGTTCGCGACTGCGTACGGTCCGGGCATGGACCTCATCGGCGGCCCCACGCCCGCCCGTACGCCCGTCGACCGCACTCCGGAAGCCCACCCTCCGGGGCCCGCGAACCCGCACTCCGAGACCGTGGACCCCGGGACCCGGGAGGCCCGGCCCCCGGCTGCCCGGGGGACCGACCCTGGCACTCCCCGGGCCGGGACTCCCGACCCGCGGGTCCCGGAATCCGGGGATCCGGAATCCTGGAGCCCGCAGGCCCGTGCTCGGGAGCCCCGTACCCCGGAGCCCCGGACTCCAGAGCCCCGGACTCCAGCGCCCCGGACCCCGCGGGCCCCTGCTCCGGACCCGCGGCGGACCCGGGCCGGCACCTCGGGAGCACCCGCGCCGGGCGGGGCGCCCGGCGCCGCGCCCCTGATCCCCGGGGCGCGCGGACCGGTCGGGTCCGGTTCCCGCGCCGCCGTGGCCGGTCCCGGCGGGGGAGCCGCGTTCGCCCGGCCGGCGCTGACCGAGCTGCGGCTCTCCGCCTTCGCCGGACGCCGCGCCACCGCGCACACGCTCGGCCCGGTCACCCTCTTCACCGGCCCCAGCGGCAGCGGCAAGACCACCACCCTGCGCGCCTACGAGGCGCTCGCCCGGCTCGGCGCGGGCGATCCCCTCGAGGAGGTGTTCCCGGACGCGGCCGACCTGGTGCCGGAGCGGGCGCGGCCCGACGCCGAGGGCAGGCGCGGATTCCGCATCGGGTGCACCGTCGACGGACCGGCCGGTCCCGTCCGCCTCGACCTCGCCGTCCAGGCCGAACCCCGGCTCCGGATCGTCGGCGAGCGCCTCACCCGCCACGGCCGTACGCTGCTGGCCACCGCCCTGCGCGACCCCGGCCGCAGCGCCGTCCAGGCCGAGTGGCTGACCGCCGGCGCCGCACCCGTCACCCGCGCCCCGCTCCCCGACGACCTGCTCGGTACGGCCCTGCTGCCGCTGAGGGTCGCCGGCAAGACGGAGGGCCAGCGCGAGGTGCTGGCCGCCGCCGAACAGGTCGTCCTGGGGCTGCGGTCGGTGTTCCCCTGCGAGCCGCGCCCCGAGGGCATGCGCACCCCGGTGCCGCCGGGTGAGGGACGGCTGCTCAGGCACTGCGGCAACCTGGCCGAGGTGCTCCACCGCACCCACACCGAGTGCCCCCGGCGGCACCGGCGTCTCGCCGCCGTCGCGGGGGCGGGCTGCGCGGGACCCGTCGCCGGGCTGGGGGTGGAGGAGCTGCCCGACGGCATGGTCCGCGCGGTCCTCGAACGGGGCGGCGGGCGCCCCGTGACCCCTCTCGGCCGCCTCGGCGACGGTGAACTGCGCTACCTCGCCCTGGCGCTCACCCTGCTCACGGGGCCCGGCGTCCTCGCGATGGACCGGATCGCCGAGGTGCCCGAGGCCATGCAGAGCCTGACGCTCCTCGCGGACGACCTGGACCGGGGGCTCGACGGGCGGCAGGCGCGCGAACTGGTCGGGCTCGCCGCCGCCATCGCCGGGGACGGGCACATCCGGGTCGCGGCGGCCGCCGGGGCCGTCACGGCGGAGGACGCCCGGGGGGTCGCAGGGGTGACGGTGGTAGACCTGACGCCGTGACGGACTACGACGTGGCGGGGCTGCAGCGCAGGCTGGCCGAATTCGCGGCGGCCCGGGAATGGCAGCCCTACCACACGCCCAAGAACCTGGCCGCCGCGCTCAGCGTGGAGGCGGCCGAACTGCTGGAGATCTTCCAGTGGTTGACCCCTGACCAGGCGGAACGGGTGATGGAGGATCCGGCGACGGCGCACCGCGTCGCCGACGAGGTGGCCGATGTCCTCGCCTACCTCCTGCAGTTCTGCGAGGTGCTCGGGATCGATCCGCTGGCCGCTCTCGCCGCCAAGATCGAGCGGAACGAGCTCCGGTTTCCCGCGCGGCGAGGTGCCGGAGAGGCCGGGGAAGGGGGCGCACCGGACGATCGTCACTCTTCGGAGTGATCCACTTTTCCCCATCGGGCTTACTGTCCACAGATTTCCGCATTCCTCTGGTGCGGCGGCTCGGACGGCCTCACTCTGGGTAGTGAGTGAGTGGGCAGTAAGTCGTACGAACGGGGGCGGTGTGGGTGGACGCGGAGCGACTGATCGCCGCGGGCCGGCAGGCACTGGCGGCAAGTGGCACGGCACAGGACATCGTGGCGGAGGCATGGCAGGCGCAGGCCCTCGCCCAGGCGATAGGGAGTCACCTCGCGCTCTGCGGCCCGATGGAGCTGCGCGGAGAGGCTCGGGGGCTGAGCGAGACCGGGGAGTACCCGGCGTGGGGGGCGGCGGGACCGAGAGCCGCGCAGCTCACCGAGGTGATCGACCCGCAGCCCGCGCTGGCGGCGCTCGGGGAGCTGTTGGAGGAGGTGGGCATGGCCCTCGTCGGAGTGGCCTGCGCGACGGACGAGGAGGGGCTGTACTGGCAGTGCATCGAGGCCATCGACGCCGCCGACGAGGCCGGTGACCGGGTGCGCGGGATGCTGCGCCGGCTGGACGTACGCGAGTGGGCGCGGGCCCGCCCGCCCGACCGCGCTTGGGGCCGAGCGGGCCCCGCCCGGCCGGGAGTGCCGGAAGGCGCGGGATGAGCGAGGAGCGTGGGGCGCGCGGGCCGGCCCCCCGGTGCCACGGGCGGCCGGCGGGGTGCCGCGCGGAAGCCGGCGCGCCGGACCGGATCGCGACCGTGACGGGGCGAAGCGGACGGGCGCGTGCGATCCTCGGCCAACTCCGGTGTTACCTGGGCGCGTTCATGGGAAGCGTTGTATCGCTGGGGCGAGCGGGTGGCCCGGCGATCCGTGGACGGACGCAGGAACGGGAGAGGCACAGTGACCCCTGGCGCGAGAAGGCCCGTGACGAGACTGGCGGCCGCCGTGAGCGCGGTGCTGACCACGGTGGGCCTCGGCCTGGCGGCGGCCCCGCCGGCCGCGGCCGCCGACTACTACTACGAGCTGCCCTACCCGGCGGGCGAGGCCTACACGGTCACGCAGGGCCCGGAGGGCACGTACTCGCACACCGGCCCCTACAACGAGTACGCCTGGGACTTCGGGCTCCCGGCGAACTACGAGGTCTCGGCCGCCCAGGGCGGCACGATCGTGATATCGGACTGGTCGCCCTACTGGCAGAACGGCATCGAGGTGATCATCCGGCACTCCAACGGACGCTGCACCCACTACGCCCATCTCAACCGGGCCCTCTACAACACCGGCGACTGGGTACCGCAGGGCCGGGTCATCGGATGGTCGGGTGCGACGGGCGCCGCCAGCGGCGCGCATCTCCACTTCCAGGTCATCGACTGCAACACGAGGGTCGGCATCCCCGCCACCCTGCAGGGCTGGACGCCACCGACCGGCTCGCGACCCGTGAGCGTCAACACGCGCGCCTGACCCCCGCCCGCGGACCGGCCCCGCCCCACGGCCCGGGCACGGTCGGGGCCGGGCTGTCCGGCTCCGCCCGAGCCGGCGACGGGTGTCCCGCCCCGGTCGGTGGCCGGGCCGGACGCGGCCCGCCCGCCGGGGACGTTCACCCGACCGGGCCGGGGCGTGCCCGGCGCCGACGGAGCGGTTGACGGGCGCCCGGCGGTGCAGGATGGAGGCATGGATCTCCGCATTTTCACCGAACCCCAGCAGGGGGCCGACTACGACACCCTCCTCACGGTGGCCCGTGCCACCGAGGAGCTCGACTTCGACGGCTTCTTCCGCTCGGACCACTACGTCAGCATGGGCTCGGCGGACGGGCTGCCCGGACCGACCGACGCCTGGATCACGCTGGCCGGACTGGCACGGGAGACGAAGCGGATCCGTCTCGGCACGCTGATGACGGCCGGCACCTTCCGCCTCCCGGGTGTCCTCGCCATCCAGGTCGCCCAGGTGGACCAGATGTCCGGGGGGCGTGTCGAACTCGGCCTGGGGGCGGGCTGGTTCGAGGAGGAGCACACGGCCTACGGCATCCCCTTCCCCAAGGAGCGGTTCGGGCGGCTGGAGGAGCAGCTGGCGATCGTCACGGGCCTGTGGGAGACGGAGGTGGGCAAGACCTTCTCGTTCGAGGGACGGTACTACCGGCTCGTCGACTCGCCGGCGCTGCCCAAGCCGGCCCAGGCGAAGATCCCGGTGCTGATCGGTGGACACGGCGCGAGCCGCACGCCCCGGCTGGCCGCGCGGTACGCGGACGAGTTCAACATCCCGTTCGCCTCCGTCGAGGACAGCGAGCGGCAGTTCGGTCGGGTCCGGGCCGCCGCCGAGGCGGCCGGCCGGGCGGCCGGCGACCTCGTGTACTCCAACGCGCTGGTCGTCTGCGTCGGCAAGGACGACGCCGAGGTGGCCCGCCGGGCCGCCGCGATCGGGCGGGACGTGGACGAACTGAAGGCGAACGGACTGGCCGGTTCGCCCGCCGAGGTCGTCGACAAGCTCGGCCGGTACGCGGCCGTCGGCTCCTCGCGGGTCTACCTCCAGGTCCTGGACCTGCACGACCTGGACCACCTGGAGCTGATCTCCGCGCGGGTCCGGCCCCAGCTGGGGTGAGGCCGCGATGACACCGGACCGGTCGCTCGCGGAGGCGCTCGCCGCCGGGGTGCTCGTGCTCGACGGCGGGCTCTCCAACCAGCTTCAGGCGCAGGGCTGCGACCTCTCGGACGCCCTCTGGTCCGCGCGGCTCCTCGCCGACGGGCCCGAGCAGATCGAGGCGGCGCACACCGCCTACGTACGGGCCGGCGCGCGGGTCCTGATCACCTCCAGCTACCAGGCCACCTTCGAGGGCTTCGCCCGCCGGGGCACACGGAGGGCGGAGGCGGAGCGGCTCCTGGTCCGGAGCGTGGAGCTGGCGCGCGAGGCGGCCTCGGGCGCGGCGGAAGGGGTGTGGGTCGCCGCGTCCGTCGGGCCGTACGGGGCGATGCTCGCGGACGGCAGCGAGTACCGGGGCCGGTACGGGCGGTCGGTGCGGGAGCTGGAACGGTTCCACCGCCCCCGGATCGAGGTGCTCGCCGGCGCGGGCCCCGACGTCCTCGCCCTGGAGACGGTTCCCGACGCCGACGAGGCCGAGGCGCTGCTGCGGGCCGCCGCGGGGTGCGGGGTGCCCGTCTGGCTCTCGTACACGGTCGACGGCGGGCGGACCCGAGCCGGGCAGGAGCTGGCCGGGGCGTTCGCCGTAGCCGCGGGGAACGAGCAGGTGGTGGCGGTCGGCGTGAACTGCTGCGACCCGGCCGACGCCGAGGAGGCCGTGGCGACGGCCGTCGCCGTGACCGGGAAACCGGCCGTGGCCTACCCCAACAGCGGCGAGCGGTGGGACGCCGCGGCACGCGGCTGGCGCGGCGACGTCGCCTTCGACCCGGCCCTCGCCACGACCTGGGCCGCCGCCGGGGCCCGCCTGATCGGTGGTTGCTGCCGTGTGGGCCCCGCCACGACCACCGCCCTCTCGGCCCTCTTCCCCGGCGGCGCCACCCCCTGACGGAGGCCGTCGCGGTGCGGAGCCGTACCGCGACGGCCCCGGTGGACCGGGCCGGGCCCCGGGGCCGGGCTCCGGAGCCCGGCCGCCTCGTCCCCGGCGCGGCCCCGAACCCGAGCCCGTGCCTGAGCCCGCGCCCGTGCCCGGGTAGGGCTTCCCGCCCCACTGGCAGGGGGGCCGCGAGTGCTGCCTCCACCCGGCAGGGAGGCCCCCGAGCGCTGTCACCGCCCGGGTCGGCCGCCGGAAAATGCCTCGTCGGGCACGGGGGCGGGCGCACATACTCGGGCGTGTGTTCATGACGATCAGTACCCACGGCACCCCGGAGCGGCCCGCGACCGATCTCGGACATCTGCTGCACAAGCATCCCGAGCGGGCGCAGGCGTTCTCGACCTCCTACGGCACGGCGCACGTCCTCTACCCCGAGGCGAGCGCCGAGCGGTGCACCGCCGCGCTGCTCCTGGAGGTGGACCCCGTGGCACTGGTGCGGCGCGGGAAGGGGAAGGGGCGGGGCGGAGCCCCCGATTCCGCGCTCGCGCAGTATGTGAACGACCGGCCCTACGCCGCGTCCTCGCTGCTCGCCGTCGCCCTCGCCAGGGTGTTCAAGACCGCCCTGCACGGGGAGTGCCGCGCCCTGCCCGAGCGCGCCGCCGCGCCGCTGCCGCTGCGCATCGAAATCCCGGCGGTGCCCGCCAGGGGCGGCGCCGAGCTGGTCCGGGCGCTGTTCGGGCCGCTCGGCTGGTCCAGTGTGGAGGCCGAACCGATCGCGCTGGACCCGGAGTTCGGGGAGTGGGGCGACTCCCGTTACGTACGGCTGGTCCTGGAGGGCGAGCTGCGGCTCGCGGACGCCCTCAACCACCTGTACGTGCTGCTGCCCGTCCTGGACGACGCCAAGCACTACTGGGTGGCACCGGACGAGGTCGACAAGCTGCTGCGCGCCGGGGACGGCTGGCTGGCAGGCCACCCCCAGCGTGACCTGATCACCGCCCGCTACCTCGCGCGACGCCGGGGCCTGACCCGCGAGGCCACCGAACGGCTCGAACTGGCCCGGCTCGCCGAGGCGGAAGGCGTCGGCGTCGAGGACGTCGACAACGCCGTCGACGAGGCGACCGACACCGAGGACCGGCCCGTGCCGCTCGCGCAGCACCGCCGCGAGGCGATCCTGGCAGCCCTGCGTGCCGCCGGCGCCACCCGTGTCCTCGATCTGGGCTGCGGACAGGGACAGTTGGTGCAGGCCCTGCTGAAGGACCCGGTGTTCACCGAGATCGTCGGCGTCGACGTCTCCGTGCGCGCCCTGACCGTCGCCGCGCGCCGGCTGCGCCTGGACCGGATGGGGGAGCGGCAGGCCGCCCGCGTGAAGCTGCTGCAGGGCTCGCTCACCTACACCGACAAGCGGCTCACCGGCTACGACGCGGCCGTGCTCAGCGAGGTCGTGGAGCACGTGGACCTGCCGAGGCTGCCGGCCCTGGAGTACGCGGTGTTCGGCTCGGCCCGGCCCCGTACCGTCCTCGTGACGACCCCCAACGCCGAGTACAACGTGCGCTGGGAGTCGCTCCCGGCCGGGCACGCCCGGCACGGGGACCACCGCTTCGAGTGGACCCGGGCGGAGTTCCGCGACTGGGCGGCCGGCGCCGCCGGCCGGTACGGGTACGAGGTGGAGCTCGTTCCCGTAGGCCCGGAGGACCCCGAAGTCGGTCCGCCCACCCAGATGGCCGCCTTCACCCGTACCGACGCACCCGCAGACAAGGAGGAGGGACCGTGACGACCCCGACCACGACCACGACCGACACCCGCGCCCTGCCCGTCACCGACCTGTCCCTCGTGGTCCTCGTCGGTGCGACCGGATCCGGCAAGTCCACTTTCGCCCGGCGCCACTTCAAGCCCACCGAGGTCGTCTCCTCCGACTTCTGCCGCGGCCTCGTCGCCGACGACGAGAACGACCAGTCCGCCAGCAAGGACGCCTTCGACGTCCTCCACTACATCGTGGGCAAGCGGCTCGCCGCCGGCCGGCTGACCGTCGTCGACGCCACCAACGTCCAGCGCGAGGCCCGACGGCAGCTCGTCGAACTGGCGCGGTCCCACGACGTGCTGCCGATCGCGATCGTCCTCGACCTGCCCGAGGAGGTGTGCCGGAGCCGCAACGCCGGCCGCGCCGACCGGGCGGACATGCCGGACCACGTCATCCCGCGCCACCGCCGCGAGCTGCGCCGCTCGCTGCGCGGCCTGGAACGCGAAGGCTTCCGCAAGGTCCACGTACTGCGCTCCGCCGAGGAGGTGGAGGCGGCCCGGATCGTCCGGGAGCGCCGCTTCAACGACCTGCGCCACCTCACCGGCCCCTTCGACATCATCGGTGACGTCCACGGTTGCCGCTCCGAGCTGGAGACCCTGCTGGCCGAGCTGGGGTACGTCGACGGCCGCCACCCCGAGGGCCGTACGGCGGTCTTCGTCGGCGACCTGGTCGACCGCGGCCCCGACTCGCCCGGCGTCCTGCGCCGCGTCATGGGGATGGTCGCCGCGGGCGACGCGCTGTGCGTGCCCGGCAACCACGAGAACAAGCTCGGCCGGTGGCTCAAGGGGCGGAAGGTCCAGGAGACCCACGGGCTCGCCGAGACCATCGAACAGCTGGGCCGGGAGCCGGAGGAGTTCCGCGAGCGGGTGCGGGAATTCATCGACGGGCTCGTCAGCCACTACGTCCTCGACGGCGGGAACCTCGTCGTCTGCCACGCGGGCCTGCCGGAGAAGTACCACGGCCGCACCTCCGGCCGGGTCCGGGCGCACGCCCTCTACGGGGACACCACCGGCGAGACCGACGAGTTCGGCCTGCCCGTGCGCTACCCGTGGGCCGAGGAGTACCGGGGCCGGGCCACCGTCGTCTACGGACACACACCCGTCCCGGACACCTCCTGGGTCAACAACACCATCTGCCTCGACACCGGCGCCGTCTTCGGGGGGAAGATGACCGCGCTGCGCTGGCCGGAGCGGGAGCTGGTCGACGTCCCCGCCGAGCGGGTCTGGTACGAGCCGGCCCGGCCGCTCGCGACCGGGGCACCCGCCGGCCACCAGGGCCGCCCCCTCGACCTGGCCGACGTGCACGGCCGGCGGACCGTGGAGACCCGGCACCTGGGCAACGTCGCCGTACGGGAGGAGAACGCGGCCGCGGCCCTGGAGGTCATGAGCCGCTTCGCCGTCGATCCCCGGCTGCTCACGTACCTGCCGCCGACCATGGCGCCCACGCCCACCTCGAAGGAGGACGGCTACCTGGAGCACCCGGCCGAGGCCTTCGACCGGTACCGGGCCGACGGTGTGGAGCGGGTGGTGTGCGAGGAGAAGCACATGGGTTCCCGGGCCGTGGCCCTGGTCTGCCGGGACGCCGGCGCGGCCGCCGAGCGGTTCGGCGTCGCCGGACCGGCGGGGGCCCTGTACACCCGCACGGGACGGCCGTTCTTCACCGACCCCGACGTCACCGAGCAGGTCCTCGGCCGGCTGCGGACCGCGATCGGCGCCGCCGGTCTCTGGGACGAGCTGGACACCGACTGGCTGCTGCTCGACGGCGAGCTGATGCCCTGGTCGCTCAAGTCGGCCGGGCTGCTGCGCACGCAGTACGCGGCGGTCGGCGCGGCCTCCGGCGCCGTCCTCCCGGACGCGCTCGCCGCGCTCGAGCGGGCGGCCGGGCGCGGGGTCGACGGCCTCGGCGGACTCCTCGACCGGCAGCGCGGCCGGGCGGCGGACGCCCGGGCGTTCACGGAGGCGTACCGCCGCTACTGCTGGCCGACCGACGGCCTGGACGGCGTGCGCTTCGCGCCCTTCCAGGTGCTCGCCGCCCGCGGCCGCTCGCTGGCGGCCGAACCGCACGACGAGCAGCTGTCCCGCCTGGACCGGCTCGTCGAACACGATCCGACGGGCCTGCTCCAGGTCACCCGCCGGATCACCGTCGACACCGGCGACGCGGACTCGGTCCGCGCGGGCACCGACTGGTGGCTGGAGCTGACCGGCGCGGGCGGCGAGGGCATGGTCGTCAAACCGCTCGCGGCCCTGGTCCGCGACACCTCCGGCCGGCTGGGACAGCCGGGTGTGAAGGTGCGCGGCCGGGAGTACCTGCGGATCGTCTACGGCCCCGAGTACACCCGGCCCGAGAACTTGGAACGGCTGCGGCAGCGCTCGCTCGGGCACAAGCGGTCGCTCGCCCTGCGCGAGTACGCCCTCGGTCTGGAGGCGCTGGACCGGCTCGCGGACGGCGAACCGCTGTGGCGGGTCCACGAGGCCGTCTTCGCCGTCCTCGCCCTGGAGTCAGAGCCGGTCGACCCGAGGCTCTGAGGCGAAGGCGGCGGCCGGGTCCCGGGCCCGGCCGCCGCCGGCCGGCCCGGCCCGGTCGGCGCCCGGGGGCGCAGGGGCGCCGGGGGTGGCGCTCCTCGTGCGCCCCCCGTGACCGTTGACGCGCCTCTTCCGACTGAGGTGACATGTCGTCAACAAGCCTCGCTCGCCGTGTCGTTGCCGAGCCGGGGCCGCCACGGCCGTCCGGGGCGGCCCCGCCCCGGCGGCCGGGCGAGCGGTACGGGGGTGAGGGCGAGCCGATGACCGGGCCGGAACGGAACAGGGACACGCGACCGGAGGCACCGCCGGGCGGCCGGTCGGCGGAATCGGCGGAGGACCGCGCCGATGGCCGCACCGATGGCCACGCCGGCGAGGGAGGCCGGGCGGGAGCCGCCCGGGAGCGGCCTCCCGACCGGGGCCCGGGGGAGCGGGACGAGGTGCGGCGCCCGCGGGGGCCGCTGCTGCGCGAGTCACCACCCCCGTACCAGCGCAAGGGCGGCATCGCGGCCGTCCTCCTCTACCGCAACGGCGGTCACCGGATCGTCTGGCCCGACCGCAACGAGGACGTCGACAAACCCCTCTTCGGCTCCCCCTACACCGTCTTCGAGGTGCGGCTCGGCACGCACGTCACCGCGTTCCGGCTCGATCTGCCGGCCGCCGGTGACGGCGTGTTCTTCGAGGCGGTCGCCAAGGTCCACTGGACGGTGACCGATCCCCGCCTGGTGGTCCGGGAACAGGTCTGGGACGTCGCCGAACTCCTCCACGACGAACTTCTCGACGCCCTGCGCCGGATCACCCGGAGGTTCGGCATCACCGAGGCGCAGCGCGCCGACGAGGCCGTACGGCACGCACTCGACACCGGGAGCCTCGGGCTCGGCCGGTCCATCGGCCTGCGCACGCGGGTCTACGTCTTCATCGACCTCGACGCCACCGTCAAGGCGGAGGTGTCCCGCCGGGACACCCTCGGCGTCACGATGGAGGCGGACGAACGCCTCGCCGAGGCCGAACGCCGCAGGGACGCGGCCGAGTGGGCCCGGATCGCCGACCGCGTCCGCGCCGTGGAAGCCCTGCTCCGGAGCGGCGACCTGGCACGGATCGCCCATCACGTGGCCAGGTACGCCGACAAGCGGGCGGAGATCCGCCTCCGGCTCCAGCAGGAACGGCGCGACGGGCGGGAGGGCCGGGAGGACCACCAGGACGTGACGGCCGTCCTCGACCGGCTGCTCGTGACCGGGGTCCTGGGGCGGGAGGACATCGGCGACCACCTGTACCAGGTGCTGATGTATCTGCGGACGCTCGGCGGGGCGGAGGCCGCCGGAGCCTCCGGCCCCTGTGACGACGCCCCCAGGGCCCGGCCCGCTCTCGAGGAGGCCGGGCCGCGGCCGGACCCGGGGGGCGGGGACGCGGGGGAGGGCCGGGCCGCGCACGGCGGCCACCGGGACGCGCCCCGCGCCCCGCGGGTGCACGAACCCACCCGCGTCGAGTCGGCCGCCGAGCGACGCGAACGCGAAGGGGAAGGGAGAGGGGGAGGGGGAGGGGATCGGAGCCGGGAGCGGGAGCGGGAGCGGGATCGGGGCCGGGACCGGGACCGGAGCGACGGCCGGCAGGACCCGGACGGCCGGGACGTCCCGCACGGCCGGGGGGACACGTACGAGCGCGGCGACCGCGACGACGACCGGCGGTACGCCTACGACCGTGACGAGACGTACGACCGCTACGAGAGGGACGACCCCTACGACCGCGCGCGGCCGGGCCGGCGCAGACGGTTCCCCCGCCCCACCCGGCCCGGTTCAGGCCGGGGCGACCCGCCCGAGGAGTGACCGCCCGGCAGCCGGCTCCCCGGCCTCCACGGGTCCTCCACCGAGGCGTGCGTTCCGAAAGGCCTCCGCCGAAAGACGGGCTCTCGCCGCCCGGCTCCGTCAGGATGGGACGCATGGGATTCCATGTCGATTCCGAGACCGGGCGGCTTCGCCGCGTCATACTCCACCGGCCCGATCTGGAGCTGAAGCGGCTCACGCCGAGCAACAAGGACGCCCTCCTCTTCGACGACGTGCTGTGGGTGCGTCGCGCCCGCCAGGAACACGACGGCTTCGCCGACGTCCTGCGCGACCGGGGGGTGGTGGTGCACCTCTTCGGCGACCTGCTGAGGGAGGCTCTGGAGGTGCCCGCCGCCCGGGCGCTCGTCCTCGACCGGGTCTTCGACGAGAAGGAGTACGGGCCGCTCGCCGCCGACCACCTGCGCGCCGCCTTCGACTCGCTCGACGCCGCCACGCTCGGGGAGGCGCTGGTCGGCGGCATGACGAAGCGTGAGTTCCTGGCGGCGCACCGGGAGCCGACCTCCGTCCGCTTCCACGCGCTCGACCTGGACGATTTCGTCCTCGGCCCGCTGCCGAACCACCTCTTCACCCGGGACACCTCGGCGTGGATCTACGACGGCGTCTCGATCAACGCGATGCGCTGGCCCGCCCGGCAGCGCGAGACCGTGCACTTCGAGGCGATCTACAAGCACCATCCCCTCTTCACCGGCCCGGACGCCGGCCACTTCCACCACTGGTCGGAGGGGCAGCCGGACTACCCGTCCACGATCGAGGGCGGCGACGTGCTGGTGATCGGCAACGGGGCCGTGCTGATCGGGATGAGCGAGCGGACCACCCCGCAGGCGGTGGAGATGCTGGCCCGGCGCATGTTCGCGGCCGAATCGGCGCGGTCGATCGTCGCGCTCGACATGCCGAAGCGGCGCGCCTTCATGCACCTGGACACGGTGATGACGATGGTGGACCACGACACGTTCACCCAGTACGCCGGGCTCGGCAACCTCCGCTCGTACACGATCGAACCCGGGGACGCGGGCCAGTCCCTGCGGGTGACCGACCATCCGCCGGAGCAGATGCACAGCGCGATCGCCGCCGCGCTCGGGCTCCAGGACATCCGGGTCCTGACGGCCACCCAGGACGTGCACGCGGCGGAGCGGGAGCAGTGGGACGACGGGTGCAACGTGCTGGCCGTGGAGCCGGGGGTGGTCGTCGCGTACGAGCGGAACGTCACGACCAACACCCATCTGCGCAAGCAGGGCATCGAGGTGATCGAGATCCCGGGCAGCGAGCTGGGCCGGGGGAGGGGCGGGCCGCGCTGCATGAGCTGCCCGGTGGAGCGGGACGCGGCCTGACGGCGCCGGTCGGAGGGGCGGCCGGACGACGGGGGCTGTATATAAATGTTGAACCATGTATACAATTCCAGAGTCCCCGGGTCAGGGAGCCGCGCGCGGCCCCCGTGCCCCGGCCCGTCCGCCGCCCCACCCTCACACAGGAGCGCTTCCCATGGCCACTGACCTCATCGGCCGCCACTTCCTCAAGGAGCTGGACTTCACCGCCGAGGAGTTCCGCGGTCTGGTCGAGCTCGCCGCCGAGCTCAAGGCCGCCAAGAAGGCGGGCGCCGAGGTGCAGCGGCTGCGCGGCAGGAACATCGCCCTGATCTTCGAGAAGACCTCCACCCGCACCCGCTGCGCCTTCGAGGTCGCTGCCGCCGACCAGGGTGCCTCCACCACATACCTCGACCCCTCGGGCTCCCAGATCGGCCACAAGGAGTCGATCAAGGACACCGCCCGCGTCCTCGGCCGCATGTTCGACGGGATCGAGTACCGGGGTGACAGCCAGGCCACCGTCGAGGAGCTGGCCGCCTTCGCGGGCGTCCCCGTCTTCAATGGCCTCACCGACGAGTGGCACCCCACCCAGATGCTGGCCGACGTGCTCACCATGACCGAGCACGTGGACAAGCCGCTGGACGGCATCGCCTTCGCGTACCTCGGCGACGCCCGCTTCAACATGGGCAACTCCTACCTCGTGACCGGCGCCCTGCTCGGCATGGACGTCCGGATCGTCGCCCCGGAGGCGTACTGGCCGGCGGCCGGGGTCGTCGCCGCGGCCCGCGAGCTCGCCGAGGCCAGCGGCGCGGTCATCACCCTCACTGAGGACGTCAAGGACGGCGTGCGCGGCGCCGACTTCGTCGTCACCGACGTGTGGGTCTCCATGGGCGAGCCCAAGGAGGCCTGGGACGAGCGGATCGCAGCGCTCTCCCCGTACGCGGTGACCATGGACGTCCTGCGGGCCACGGACAACCCCGACGTCAAGTTCCTGCACTGCCTGCCCGCCTACCACGACCTCGGCACGGCCGTCGCGCGCGACATCCACGCCCGGTACGGGCTGAGCGAGCTGGAGGTCTCCGACGAGGTCTTCGAGTCCGCCCACTCGGTCGTCTTCGACGAGGCCGAGAACCGGCTCCACACCATCAAGGCGGTCCTCGTCGCCACCCTCGCCGGTACGGCCGACCCGGCATAGCTTTGCGCCCGATTGGGTCCGTATGCGAGGTGCGGTTACCATCGCACGGTTCAGGGGGGTCCGGACGCACACGTCCGGACCCCCCTCCGTGTGTCCTCCCACCTCCTGCGCGGCCCCCGCACCCCGGGGCTCACGCACGCACGACCAGAGATGAGCACCCCCGCATGTCCTCGCGGATCAAGTCGCCGCAGCAACTCCTCGCCGAGTCCGGCGCCGACCTCGAAGGCCACGGCCTCCGGCGCACCATGGGCCTCTTCCAGCTCGTCTGCTTCGGCGTCGGCGCGATCGTCGGCACCGGCATCTTCGTCGGACTCTCCGGCAGCGTCGCCGAGGCCGGCCCCGCCGTCGTCCTCTCCTTCGTCCTCGCCGCGATCACCTGCGTCTTCACCGCCTTCTCCTTCGCGGAGCTGGGCGGCGCCATCCCGGTCTCCGGTTCCTCCTACTCCTTCGCCTACGCGAGCCTCGGCGAGCGGGCCGCCTTCCTCGTCGGCTGGTGCCTGCTCCTGGAGTACGGCGTCTCCGTCTCGGCCGTCGCCGTCGGCTGGAGCCAGTACGTGGACGAACTCCTGGAGAGCCTGACCGGGCTGCGGCTGCCCGCCGCCCTCACCGCGGGACCGGCCGAGGGCGGGGTGGTCAACCTGCCCGCCGTGATCGTCATCGCCCTCGCCGCCGGTCTCCTCGTCCGGGGCGTGCGCGAGAGCGCCCGCGCCACCGCGGCCATGGCCCTCCTGAAGATCGGGATCCTGCTCGTCTTCTGCGCCGTCGGCTTCTCCGCCTTCCGCGCCGGGCACCTCTCGCCGTTCGCCGGGCACGGCGTCGCCGGGATCACCGCGGGCGCCTCGGTGGCCTTCTTCTCCTACATCGGCTTCGACGCGATCACCACCGCGGGCGAGGAGGTGCGCAACCCGCGCCGCAACGTCCCGCTCGCCATCCTCATCTGCATCGGGATCGTCACCCTGCTCTACGGCGCGGTGGCGCTCTCCGCCGTCGGGGCACTCGGCGCCGACGCCGTCGCCGGGCAGCCGGCCGCGCTCTCCCTCGTCGTGGACCGCGTCACCGGCTCCTCCATCGGCGGCGGGATCATCGCCTTCGGCGCGGTCGTCGCCATCGCGTCCGTCGTGCTCGCCGTGATGTACGGACAGACGCGGATCCTGCTCTCGATGTCCCGCGACGGGCTCGTCCCGCGCGTCTTCGAACGCGTCTCGCCGCGCTCCGCGACCCCCGTGGCCAACACCTGGATCGTCGCCGCCGTCTTCGCCGTCCCGGCCGCCTTCGCCCCGCTCGACGTGGTCGTGGACCTGACCACCATCGGCACGCTCGCCGTCATGGCCGTCGTGAACCTCGCGGTGATCGTGCTCCGCCGCCGCCACCCCGGTCTGAAGCGCTCGTTCCGGGTGCCCCTCTTCCCGCTCAGCCCGCTCCTGGGCATCGGCTTCTGCCTCTACCTGATGGCCGGAACGGGCTGGACGACCTGGGTCCAGTTCGCCGTCTTCCTCGCCGTCGGCGCCCTGCTGTACGCGGTGTACGGGCGCCGCCACTCACGTCTCGCGGTCACGGCTCCCGGCGACGGCGCTGCGCGGGCACCCCGGGGAGCGTGAACCAGACCGCCTTGCCGCGCGGGGTCGGGCGGTGGCCGCAGTCGCTGCTCAGCGCCCTGATCAGCAGCAGCCCGCGCCCGTGCTCCTGCCAGGGGTCCACCTCGCCCGGTTCGGGGTGGACCAGCCGGTCGGGCTCCGGCGGCTCGGGGTCGTGGACCTCGATCTGACAGCCGCCGGAGGTCGCGCACACCTCCACCACGAGATCGATCGGGCCGCGTCCCCCGGTGTGCTCGACGGCGTTCGCCACCAGCTCGGCGGTGAGCAGCTCGGCGGTGTCCACATCGGGCCCGGCGTCGTCGAAGGCGGTACGGACGAGGGCGCGGGCCAGCGGGACCGCGGCCGTGGTGTGCGGCAGCCGCGCGCACCAGGAACCGGGAGGGCCGGCCGGCGGGGGAGCGGGGGCGGTGCCGGGCGCGGGGGCCGGGGCTTCGGGCATGAGGGGCGGGTCCCTTCACCGAGGAGGGGCGGGCGGGCGAGTGGGGGGCGAACCCGAGACGTCCTGGTTTCAACCTTACGAGGCGCAACATCCGTTTCCCAGCGGCCCCTCCCCTCCGGCCCGCCGTATCGCGTACTCGTGACGATAGTCACAACAGAGTGATACCCTCCCGGTGGAGGAAGGAGGCCGCCGAATGAGCCCCTTTACCGGCTCCGCGACCCGTACCGAACGCTGGCAACATCTCCGCCTGGACCTCGACGAGGGCGTCGCCACCGTCACCCTCGCCCGCCCCGCCAAACTCAACGCGCTCACCTTCGGCGCCTACGCCGATCTGCGCGACCTGCTCGCCGAACTCTCCCGCGAACGCGCCGTCCGCGCCCTCGTCCTCGGCGGCGAGGGCCGCGGCTTCTGCTCCGGCGGCGACGTGGACGAGATCATCGGCGCCACGCTCTCCCTCGACACCGCCGAACTCCTCGACTTCAACCGGATGACCGGCCAGGTCGTCCGGGCGCTGCGCGAGTGCCCCTTTCCGGTCGTCGCCGCCCTGCACGGGGTCGCCGCCGGAGCGGGGGCCGTCCTCGCGCTGGCCGCCGACTTCCGGATCGCCGACCCCACCACCCGCTTCGCCTTCCTCTTCACCCGCGTCGGCCTCTCCGGCGGGGACATGGGCGCCGCCTATCTGCTGCCCCGGGTCGTCGGCCTCGGACACGCCACCCGCCTCCTCATGCTCGGCGAGGCCGTCCACGCGGCGGAGGCCGAGCGGATCGGCCTCCTCAGCGAACTCACCGAGGAGGGGCGCGCGGGGGAGCGCGCCGCCGCGCTCGCCCGCCGCCTCGCGGACGGGCCCGCGCTGGCGCACGCCCAGACCAAGGCCCTGCTCACCGCGGAACTCGACATGCCGCTCGCGGCCTCCGTCGAACTGGACGCGGCGACCCAGGCCCTCCTCATGAACGGCGAGGACTACGCGGAGTTCCACGCCGCCTTCACGGCGAAACGGCCCCCGAAGTGGCGGGGGCGCTGACCATGCGCGCCCCCACCCCCGCGGGCCCGGCCCTCACGGGCCCCGCCCCGACCGCCGCGCCCGAAGACGAGCCGCGGTCCGCCCCCGCGGCCCGTGGCGTCCGGCTCGGCCGGGTCGCCGTCATCGGCGGCGGCCCCGGCGGCCTCTACGCCGCCGCCCTGCTCAAACGGCAGGACCCGGCCCGCGAGATCACCGTCTGGGAGCGGAACGCGCCCTCCGACACCTTCGGCTTCGGCGTCGTCCTCTCCGACGAGACCCTCGGCGGCATCCGGGACGCCGACCCCGTCGTGTACGAGGCACTCGCCCGCGGACTCGTCCACTGGGACGACATCGACATCGTCCACCGCGGCCACCTCACCACCTCCACAGGCCACGGCTTCGCCGCCCTCGGCCGCCGCCGCCTCCTGGAGGTCCTGCACGCCCGCTGCGCCGACCTCGGCGTACGGCTCCGCTTCCGCGCCGAGGCCCCGCCCGCCGCGCACCTCGCCGCCGGCCACGACCTCGTCGTCGCGGCCGACGGCGTGCACAGCCGCACCCGCGAGGCCCACGCCGGCCACTTCCGCCCCCGGATCAC
This sequence comes from Streptomyces sp. NPDC126503, assembly GCF_040302405.1. Lineage (NCBI taxonomy): Bacteria > Bacillati > Actinomycetota > Actinomycetes > Kitasatosporales > Streptomycetaceae > Streptomyces > Streptomyces sp. NPDC126503. The sequence goes on along the minus strand of NZ_JBEORS010000005.1, from coordinate 167,322 downwards.
CACCCACCGCTGCCGCTACATCTGGCTCGCCGCCGACTTCCCCTTCGAGGCCTTCCGCTTCGAGATCGCGGAGACCGAGTACGGGGTCATGCAGCTGCACGCCTATCCCTTCTCCGCCGACTCCTCCACCGTCATCGTGGAGATGCGGGAGGAGGTCTGGCGCGCGGCCGGCTTCGACGCGCTGGACGAGGCCGAATCCACCTCCCGCTGCGCCAAGATCTTCGCCGACGCCCTCGGGGGCCGGGCGCTGCGCTCCAACAACTCCGCCTGGACCGCCTTCCGTACCGTCGTCAACGACCGCTGGTCCCACGACCGCACCGTCCTCCTCGGCGACGCCGCCCACACCGCCCACTTCTCCATCGGCTCCGGCACCAAACTGGCCGTCGAGGACGCCCTCGCCCTCACGACCGCCCTCGGCGCCCACCCCACCCTCCCCGAGGCCCTCGCCGCCTACGAGGCCGAGCGGCGCCCGGTCGTCGCCTCCACCCAGCGGGCCGCCGCCGCCAGCCTGCGCTGGTTCGAGGAGCTGGCCGGGCACGTCGACCGCCCGCCCCGCCGCTTCGCCTTCGACCTCCTCACCCGCAGCCGCCGCGTCACCCACGCCAACCTGCGGCTGCGCGACCCCGCCCTCACCGCCGCCGTCGAACGCGACTTCGGCTGCCCGCCCGGCACCCCGCCGATGTTCACCCCCTTCCCGCTGCGCGGCCTCACCCTGCGCAACCGGATCGTCGTCTCACCGATGGACCTGTACGTCGCCGAGGACGGCGTCCCCGGCGACTTCCACCTCGTCCACCTCGGCGCCCGGGCCCTCGGCGGCGCCGGACTCGTCATGACCGAGATGGTCTGCGTCAGCGAACGCGGGCGGATCACCCCGGGCTGCGCCGGCCTCTGGACCGACGAACAGGCCGCCGCCTGGAGCCGCGTCACCGACTTCGTGCACGCCTCGGCACCCGGCACCGCGATCGGCGTCCAGCTCGGCCACTCCGGCCGCAAGGGCTCCACCCGGCGCATGTGGGAGGGCATCGACCAGCCCCTGCCGGACGGCAACTGGCCGCTCGTCGCCGCCTCCCCGCTCCCGTACCGGCCCGGCGTCAACCAGACCCCGCACGCCCTCGACCGTGCCGGTATGACCGCCGTGCGCCAGGAGTTCACCGCCGCCGCCCGCCGCGCCGCCCGCTGCGGCTTCGACCTCCTCGAACTCCACTGCGCCCACGGTTACCTGCTCTCCGGCTTCCTCTCCCCGCTCACCAACCACCGCACCGACGCCTACGGCGGCAGCCTGGAGAACCGGCTGCGCTTCCCCCTCGAAGTCTTCGACGCGGTACGGGAGGTATGGCCCGGCGACCGGCCCATGACCGTCCGGATCTCCGCCACCGACTGGGCCGAGGGCGGCACCACCGCCGAGGACGCCGTCGCCTTCGCCCGCGCCTTCGCCGACCACGGCGCCGACGCCCTCGACGTCTCCACCGGCCAGGTCGTTCCCGACGAGAGACCCGAGTACGGGCGCTCGTACCAGACCCCGTACGCCGACCGCATCCGCAACGAGACCGGCGTCCCCGTGATCGCCGTCGGCGCCATCTCCTCCTGGGACGACGTCAACTCGCTGCTCCTCGCGGGCCGGGCCGACCTCTGCGCCCTGGCCCGCCCCCACCTCTACGACCCGCACTGGACCCTGCACGCCGCCGCCGAGCAGGACTACCGGGGCCCGGCCGCCCCCTGGCCCGCCCCGTACCGCGCGGGCAGCCGCCGGCCCCCGACGGGCCGCCGGGACCCGGTCAGCTGACCCCCGTGCCGGTGGCCCCCCGCACGCACTCCGCACCCCGGTCCCGCAGCAGTTCGTGCAGGGCCGTGAACACCTCCGCCGAGCGCCGCCCCGGCCAGTCGGCCGGCAGCAGTTCGGAAGGGAGCACCGGGTCCGCGTAGGGCAGCCGGCGCCAGGAGTCCAGGGCGTACAGGTAGTCCCGGTAGGCGTCCTCGGCGCTGCCGCCGTTCCCGGTCCGCCAGGCCCGCAGCACCGGTTCGTGGGCCGCCAGGAACTCCTCGTGCAGCGCGGCGATGGCCGGCAGGTCCCACCAGCGGGCCACCGCCCCGGCCGTCGCCGTGTATCCCAGGTGGTCGCCCCGGAACAGGTCGACGTACGCCGAGAGCCCGAGCCGCTCCAGGGTGTTCCGGGTCTCCTCGTACAGCCGCGCCGGCGCGATCCACACCCCGGGCGCCGCCGTGCCGAAGCCGAGCCGGCCCAACCGGGAGCGCAGCAGGTGCCGCTTGTGCCGCTCCGCCTCCGGCACGGAGAAGACGGCGAGGACCCAGCCCTCGGAGAGCTTCGGCTCCGTCCGGGCGTAGATGCGGCGGTCGCCGTCGTCGAGCAGCCGGCGCGCCTCCTCCGACAGGGCGTACCCGGCGGCCCCGTCCGCCGTCCGGCGCGCCAGCAGCAGCCCGCGCCGCTTCAGCCGCGACACCGAGGACCGCACCGACGGCGCGTCCACACCGACCACGGCGAGCAGCCGGATCAGCGCGGCCACCGGTACGGGGGCGTCGTCGGGACCACGGCCGTAGGCGCCGTAGAACGAGACGATCAGGGAACGGGGGGTGTGCTGCTCGGCCACGGTGATCACTTTAGGCCTGTCGTGTCACCCGCGCGGACCCGCCGGTACCTCCGCCGCCCGCCCGTCAGGCGGGATCCCGCAGGCGGAAGCGCTGGAGCTTGCCGGTCGCCGTGCGCGGCAGGGCGTCCAGGAAGACGATCTCGCGCGGCGACTTGTACGGGGCGAGACGGGCCCGTACGAAGGCCCGCAGCGAGGCGGCCGTCACCGAGTCGCGCGGCACCCCGTCCCGTACCACCGCGTACGCGACCACGACCTGGCCGCGCAGCGGGTCCGGACGGCCCACGACCGCCGTCTCCACGACGTCCGGGTGGCCGAGCAGCACCTCCTCCACCTGCGGTCCCGCGATGTTGTAACCGGCGGAGATGATCATGTCGTCGGCCCGGGAGACGTACCGGAAGTAGCCGTCCGGCTCGCGGACGTACGTGTCGCCGGTGATGTTCCAGCCGTCCCGGACGTACTCGGCCTGGCGCGGATCGGCCAGGTAGCGGCAGCCCACCGGCCCGCGCACCGCGAGCAGCCCCTCCTCACCGTCGGGGACCGGAGCCCCGTCGGGGCCGACGACCCGGGCCTGCCAGCCGGGCACCGGGCGGCCGGTCGTGCCGGGGCGGATGTCGCCGTCGGCGGCCGAGATGAAGATGTGGAGCAGTTCGGTCGCCCCGATGCCGTTGATCAGGCGCAGCCCGGTCCGCGCGTACCAGGCCTTCCAGGTCGCCTCGGGCAGGTTCTCCCCGGCGGAGACGCAGCGGCGCAGCGAGCCGGTGTCCGGCGCGGTGCCCGCGTCCAGCTCGTCGAGCATCACGCGGTAGGCGGTCGGGGCGGTGAAGAGGACGGAGACCCGGTGGCGTTCGACGGCGGCGAGCAGCTGCTTAGGACCGGCCTGCGCGAGGAGCACCGCGCTCGCTCCGGCCCGCAGGGGGAAGAGGACGAGGCCGCCCAGGCCGAAGGTGAAGGCGAGCGGCGGCGAACCGGCGAAGACGTCGTCGGGCGCGGGCCGCAGGACGTGGGCCGAGAAGGTGTCGGCGACGGCGAGGACGTCCCGGTGGAAGTGGACGCAGCCCTTGGGCCGCCCGGTGGTGCCGGAGGTGAACGCGATCAGGGCCACGTCGTCGGCGGCCGTCGCCACCGCCTCGTACGGACCGGACCGGTGCCGCGCGAGGGTGAAGAGGTCCTCGGGGCCGTCCCCGCCGTACGGGGTGACGCGCAGGCCCGGCACCCGGGCGGCGAGCAGTTCGTCCAGGACCGTGGTGTCACAGAGCGCGTGGGTGCAGCGGGCCATCTCCGCCATGACGGCGAGTTCGGGTGCGCGCTGCTGGGCGAGGACGGTGACGGCCACCCCGCCCGCCTTCATCACGGCGAGCCAGCAGGCGGCGAGCCACGGGGTGGTGGGCCCCCGGAGCAGGACGCGGTTGCCGGGTCGGAGGCCGAGGTCGGTGGTGAGGACGTGGGCGATCCGGTCGACCCGGTCCCGTAGCTCCCCGTAGCTCCACACCCCGCCGTCACCGTCGTGGAAGGCCGGCCGGTCCGCGCCGAATCGTTCCAGCGTGCGGTCGAGGAGTTCCGTGCCGCAGTTGAGCCGTTCCGGGTAGGTCAGCTCCGGCAGCTCGAAGAGGAGGCGCGGCCACCGTTCGGGCGGCGGCAGGTGGTCGCGGGCGAAGGTGTCGAGATGGGCCGAGGGCGTCAGCTCCATGGATCCGTCCCCCTGTCGAGGTGGGGTCGTCCGGCGCCCCACGAGCGTATCGTGATGGTGACGACAGTCAACGGTTCGCGACAAGGGTGCCGGAGGGCGCCGTGGCACACGCGCTCCAGGGCGCGGGACGAGGGACGCCCGAGGGCGTCGGAGAGGGCCCACATGCCCGCATTCTCACTCGATCAGGAACAGATCACCTGGTGTGCGGAGCTCCGCGCCCTCGCCGCCGAGCGCCTGCGCCCCCTCGCCGAGAAGGGCGAACCGGGCCGCGTCAACCGGCCCCTCGTCGCCGCGCTCGGCGAGCTCGGCCTGCTCGCCCGCGTCGTCGGGGCGGGCGCCTTCGACCTCTGCCTGCTGCGCGAGTCCCTGGCCCGGGAGTGCACCGAGGCCGAGACCGCCCTCGCCCTCCAAGGGCTCGGCACCCATCCCGTGGCCGCCTTCGGAACCCCCGCGCAGCGGGCCCGCTGGCTCCCCGAGGCCACCGCCGGACGGGCCGTCGCCGCCTTCGCGCTCTCCGAGCCGGGCGCGGGCTCCGACGCCGCCGCCCTCGCGCTCGACGCCGTCCCCGACGGGCGTGGCGGCTGGCGGTTGCACGGCGAGAAACAGTGGATCTCCAACGCCCCCGAGGCCGACTTCGCCACCGTCTTCGCCCGCACCACCCGGGGCGCCGGCGCACGCGGCGTCACCGCCTTCCTCGTCCCCGACGGCCGGCCGGGCCTCGGCGGGGAACCGCTCGACATGCTCGCCCCGCACGCCCTCGGCACCCTCACCTTCGACGGGGTGCCGGTCGGCCCCGAGGACCTGCTCGGCCCGCCCGATGGCGGCTTCCGGGTCGCGATGAACACCCTCAACCTCTTCCGGCCCAGCGTCGGCGCCTTCGCCGTCGGCATGGCGCAGGCCGCCCTCGACGCGGCCCTCGCCCACACCGCCGCCCGTCCCGCCTTCGGCGGCGTCCTCGCCGACCTCCAGGCGGTCTCCCACCGGATCGCCGAGATGGCCACCCGCACGGAGGCCGCCCGACTCCTGGTGTACGCGGCCGCCGCCGCGTACGACGCGGGCGACCCGGAGGTGCCCCGGCGCTCGGCCATGGCGAAGCTGTTCGCCACCGAGACCGCCCAGTACGTCGTGGACTCCGCCGTCCAGCTGCACGGCGCCCGCGCCCTCCAGCGCGGCCACCTCCTCGAACACCTCTACCGCGAGGTGCGGGCCCCCCGGATCTACGAAGGCGCGAGCGAGGTCCAGCGCGCGATCGTCGCCAAGGAGCTGTACGGGAGGGCGCGCACGGCGGGGGAGGGGCCCGCGAGCGCTCCCGCCCCGCACGAGGAGGCCCGGACCCGATGAGCCTGCACCGGCACAACCCCGCAGAACTGTCACCGCCCACCGGTTTCTCGCACGCGGTCACCGCCACCGGCTCGCGGCTCGTCTTCCTCGCCGGACAGACCGCGCTGGACACCGACGGCAAGGTCGTGGGGGAGACCCTCACCGAGCAGTTCGCCACCGCGCTCGGCAACCTCCTGACCGCGCTGCGGCACGCCGGAGGCACCCCGGCCGACCTGGCCCGGGTCACGGTCTACACCACCGACGTCGCCGACTACCGTCTGCACGCCCACGAACTGGGGCGCGTCTGGCGGTCGTTGGCGGGCCGGGACTATCCGGCGATGGCCGTCGTCGGTGTCGTACGGCTCTGGGACGAGCAGGCGCGGGTCGAGCTCGACGGCTTCGCGGTCCTGGACGACCCGCCCCCCGCCTGATCGACTGGAAAGGTGACCGGGGCGGGCTTAGGGTCGAACAGTGGACCGACCGGCCCACGGCTCCTCCCGTGGGGGCGCGATGCGCCATGAACGACCATGAGTAGTACGCCGAAGCCGACGACCCCGGCGGCGACCTCCCCGCGCGGCAGCGGTGGGGACGGCAAGGGCATCGCCCTGTTCGTGATCGCCTCCTGCCAGTTGATGGTCGTCCTCGACATCACCATCGTGAACATCGCGCTCCCGCACATCCAGAGCGCGCTGGACTTCTCGACCACCAGCCTCTCCTGGGTGGTCAACGCCTACACGCTGACCTTCGGCGGCTTGCTGCTGCTCGGCGGACGCGCCGGTGACATCCTCGGCCGCCGCCGGGTGTTCGTCTTCGGCGTGCTGCTGTTCGGCCTCGCCTCGCTGCTCGGCGGCTTCGCCCAGTCCGACTGGCAACTCCTCGCGGCCCGCGCCCTGCAGGGCGTCGGCGGCGCCATCGCCTCGCCGACCTCGCTCTCCCTCATCACCACGACCTTCGAGGAGGGACCCGAACGCAACCGGGCCTTCGGCGTGTTCGCGGGGGTCTCGGCGGGCGGCGGCGCCATCGGCCTGCTCGCCGGCGGCGTCCTCGTCGAATGGCTCGACTGGCGCTGGATCTTCTTCGTGAACGTGCCGATCGCCCTGCTCATCGCCCTCCTGACCCCCCGCCACGTGAAGGAGTCGGAGCGGCACCCGGGCCACTTCGACCTGGCAGGCGCGCTCACCTCGACGCTCGGCATGGTGGCCCTGGTGTACGGGTTCATCCGCGCCGCCCAGGAAGGCTGGCGCGACGCGTACACGCTCGGCTCGTTCGTCGCCGCCGTCGTCCTGCTGGTCCTCTTCGTCCTGGTGGAGCGGCGCTCGCGGCAGCCGATCACCCCGCTGCACATGTTCGCCGACCGCAACAGGGCGGGCACCTACGGCATCATGCTCGGCCTCGCCGCCGCGATCTTCGGCATGTTCTTCTTCCTGACCCTGTTCGTGCAGAGCGTCCTGGACTTCAGCCCGCTGGAGGCCGGCCTCGCGTTCCTGCCGGTGAGCGCGGTCATCGCGGTCGCCGCCGGCTTCACCTCCCAGCTCCTGCCGAAGTACGGTCCCAAGCCCTTCATGGTCCTCGGCTCGCTCTGTCTGGCCGCCGGTCTGTCCTGGCTGACCCTGACCGACGTCCACTCGACCTACGCGGGCTCGATCCTCGGACCGATGCTGGTCTTCAGCCTCGGCATGGGCATGATGTTCGTCTCGCTGACCCTGATGGCGCTGTCCGGCGTGGCCCCCGACGAGTCGGGCGCGGCCTCCGGGCTGCTCAACGTGACGCAGCAGGTGGGCGGTTCACTGGGCCTGTCCATCCTCGTCACCGTCTTCGGCACGGTCAGCCGGAGCGAGGCCGACCAGCAGGTCCCGGCCTTCCTCTCCCAGGCCGGCCCCGCCGAGAAGGCCCGGTTCGCGGAGACCGGGCAACTGCCGCCTCCCTGGGGCGACGAGGTGCTCACCGCCGGTGTCTCGGCCGGATTCATCGTGGCCGCCGCCTTCGCGATCGTCTCCCTCGTCATCGCCCTCGCCGTCATCCAGGTCCGCCCCTCCGACATCGAGCGGCTCAAGGGCGGCGGGCTGATGCCGGGCGGCTGATCCCCTGGGGCGGCCGCAGGGCGGAGCTACCGGGCGGGGCACGGGCGGGGCACGGGCGGGTTAATGAAAACGATTGTCATGCTGCTATGGTCATCGGCACACCCGCCCCCCGTGCCCTTTGAGGACCCCCGTGTTCCGCCTGCCCGAAACCCGCCGCACGCCCCGACGCGGCCCACTCACCACCGCCCTCGCCCTCACCACCGCGGCGGCGACCCTGCTCACCGGCTGCTTCGCCGGCTCCGGCGGCGCCCCCGGAAGCGAAGGACGGCCGGGGAACGGCGGCGACGCGGCCTCCGGCGGACGGATCCGCGTCGCCATGATGCAGCCGCCCCGCTCCGGCCTCTCCCCGCTCTCCGACGACGCCTTCAAGCTCTCCCGCTGGTCCACCGCCGAGACCCTCGTCCGGCTCGACCCCGACGGCAACGCCGTCCCCGCCCTCGCCACCGCCTGGCAGCGCACCGGCCGGACCTGGACCTTCACCCTCCGCGAGGGCGTCACCTTCCACGACGGCACCCCCCTCACCGCCGAGGCCGTCGTCCGCTCCCTCACCACCGCCGCCCGGGCCGCGCCCAAGCCCCGGATCCTCGACGGCGTCGAGCTCACCACCCGCGCCACCGGACCCGGGACCGTCACCGTCACCACCGCGGCCGACGACCCCCTGGTCCCCCAGCGCCTCAGCTCCCCCCAGCTGTCGATCCTCGCCGCCAAGGCCTACCGCGGCCGGACCGTGAACCCCGTCGGCGCCGGCACCGGCCCCTTCGTCCTCGTCCGCGCCGACGGCACCGTCTCCGCCACCCTCGACCGGTACGACCGCTACTGGGGCGGCCGCCCCAAGGCCCCCGGCATCGACGTGCGGTACGTCCCCGACGGCACCGCCCGCGCCGCCGCCCTGCGCAGCGGAGAGGCCGACATCGTGGAGGCCGTCCCCGTCTCCCAGGCCCGGCTCCTGGATCCCGACCTGATCACCGAGGTCCCCATGCCCCGGACCAACACCCTCTACCTCAACACTCGCCGGGGCCCCTTCAAGGACCCCGCCCTGCGGGCCGCCGCCCGCCGGGCCGTCGACGCCCGCGCCCTCGTGACGGGGGTGTACGAGGGCCGCGCCGACCTCGCCCACGGCCTCCTCGGCCCCGCCCTGCCCTGGGCCGCCGAGCTGCGCCGCCCCGTGCGCCGCCCGGACGCGCCCGCCGCCCCGCGCGGCACCACGGTCACCCTCGGCACCTTCACCGACCGCGCCGAACTGCCCGAGACGGCCCAGCTCCTCCAGCAGCAGCTCCGGAAGGCCGGCTTCACCGTCGAGCTGGACATCCGCGAGTACGCCCACATCGAGGCCGACGCGCTCGCCGGGAAGTTCGACGCCTTCGTCCTCTCCCGGGCCACCGTCCTCGACTCCGGCGACCCCGCCGCGTACCTCTACAGCGACTTCGCCTCGGACGGCTCCTTCAACATCTCCCAGCTCGCCGCCCCGGCGGTCGACCGGGCGCTCACCACCGCCGCCGGCACCCCGGCCGGCGACGCCCGCCGCCGCGCGGTCCTCGACGCCGAAGCCGCCGTCCTCGCCACGGACGCCGCCGTGCCGATGCTCCACGAACGCGTGATCCAGGGCGAGGCCGCCCACGTCGTGGACGCGGCCCACGACCCGCGCGAGCGCGAACTCGTCACCGCCCGCACCCACCTCCGATGACCGCCCGGACGACGGCCCGCCCCTCGGGTCGGCGCCCGGCCCCGGGGACCCTCCCGGCCGGCCCCCCGGCACCCGGAGCCCGATCATGACCGGCCGCCCCCGACTCCGCGAACCCCGCTCCCCCCTCCGCCCGTCCGCCCTCGCCGCCCCGCTCGCCCGGGCCGGCGCGCTCGCCGGAGTCGTCGCGGCCGTCGGCCTGCTGCCCTGGCTGTCCGGGAAGGACCCGGCGCTCAGCCTGCTCCGGGCCCGGTCCGCCGAACAGGCGCCCACGCCCGAGGCGCTCGACGCCATCCGCGCCGACCTCGGCCTCGACGCCGGCCCCTGGGGCCTGCTCACCGGCTGGGCCGGCCGTCTGCTCCACGGGGACCTCGGCGTCTCCTGGGTGTCCGGCGCCGAGGTCCTGCCCTCGGTCACGGCGGGCCTCGGGGTCTCCCTGACCCTGATGGGCGCGGCCCTCGTCGTCGCGCTCCTCGTCGCCGTGCTCGTCGCCGCCCCCGCGCTCCTGCGCGGCCGGGCCACCACGGGCACCGTCGCCGCGACCCTGACCTCGCTCCCCGAGTTCCTCCTCTCCCTCGCCCTGCTCGTCGTCGCCGGGGTCTGGCTCCGCCTGCTCCCCACCTCCGGCTGGGCCGGCCCGGCCCACCTGGTGCTGCCCGCGCTCGCCCTCGGCGTCCCCGCCGGGGCACTGCTCGGCCGGCTCGTCGCCGACGCGCTCCCCGCCGTCCTGGACGAGCCGTGGGCCGAACTGTGGCGCGGCGCCGGCACCAGCGGGCGCCGGATCACCGCCGCCGCCCTCCGCCGCGCCCTGCCGGCCCTCGTGCCGCAGGCCGCCCTGGTGGTCGTCGGCCTGACCGGCGGCGCCGTCGCCGTCGAAACCGTCTTCGCCGTCCCCGGCATCGGCCGCACGGCCCTCGGCGCGGCCACCTCCCAGGACCTCCCGCTGCTCCAGGGCTGCGTCCTCGCCCTCCTGGGCCTGGGCCTGCTCACCGGCGCCGCCGCCACCCTCGTACGCCGGCGCCTCCTCGGACCGGTGCTCCGCGCGTCCGGTCTGAGCCTGCCGTCGCCGCGCCCGGCGCGGACCTCCGCCCGGACGCCGCTGATCCTGGCGGCCGTCCTCGCCACGGTCATCGGCTGGGGCCTGCTCCGCGACCCGTACGCCGTCGACCTCGCGTCCCGGCTCGCCGGCCCGTCCGCCACGCACCCGCTCGGTGCCGACGCCCTCGGCCGCGATGTCCTCGCCCGGCTCGGCCACGGCGCCGCCGCGACCGTCGGCACCGCCGTCGCCGTCACCGCGCTGAGCTGGCTGGTCGCCCTCGTCCTCGGCTTCCTGCCGGGTACGGCGGCGGGCCTCGCCGACATCGCCAACGCCCTGCCCCCGGTGATCACCGGCCTCCTCGTCGCGGCCGTCACCGGCCCCGGCACGGGAGCGGCCGCGTTCGCGGTGACCCTGGTGTCCTGGCCGCCGCTGGCCGCCCACGCCGCCGCTCTCGCCGAGGAGATACGGGCCTCCCGGTTCCTCGTCGCCCAGCGGGCGCTCGGCGCCGGACCGTGGTGGATCGCCACCCGGCACGTCCTGCCCGCAGTCGCGGGCCCCGTCGCCCGCCACGCCGCCCTGCGTCTGCCCGGTGTCGCCCTGGCCCTCGCCTCCCTGGGCTTCCTCGGCCTCGGCGCCCGGCCGCCCTCGCCCGAGTGGGGGCTGCTCCTCGACGAGTCCGCCGACTACGTGGAGCGCGCCCCGGTCGCGGCCCTCGCCCCCGCCGTGGCCCTCGCCCTGCTGGCCGCCCTGGCCGCCCGTCTGGCGGGCGGCACCGCCCGGTTCCGCCGTGCCCCCCGCCGTACCCCCCTCAGGAAGGCCCCCGCCCGTGCCGACGCCGCCCCCGACACCGCCACGCTCCCGGCCTGAACCGCTCCTCACCGTCGAGGGCCTGCGGATCTCCTTCAGCGGCACCGAGGCCGTCCGCGGCGTCACCTTCGAGGTGTACGAGGGCGAAGTCCTCGCCCTCGTCGGCGAATCGGGCGCGGGCAAGTCGCTGACCGCGCGGGCCTTGCTCGGCATGGTGCCCCGCGCCGCCACCGTCACCGGCCGCGTCCTGCTGCGCGGTGCCCCCGTCACCCCCGCCGACCTCGGCCGCCGCATCGCCCGCATCCCGCAGGACGCCCAGTCGGCGCTGTCACCCGTCCACCGCGTCGAGGACCAACTCGCCCTCGCCGCCCGCTCCGTACGGCCCCTGCGGCGCGCAGCGGCACGGGCGCTGGCACGCCGGGCCCTCGCCGAGGTCGGCCTCGGCCCCGAGGCGGCCGCGGCCCGTCCCCACGCCCTCTCCGGCGGGATGCGGCAGCGCGCCGTCATCGCGACGGCCCTCGTCAACGGCCCCGAACTGGTCGTCGCCGACGAACCGACCACCGCCCTCGACCCCGAGCGGCGGGAGCAGATCCTCACCCTGCTGCGGGAGCGCTGCGCCGACGCCGGGGCGGCGCTCCTCCTCGTCAGCCACGACCTGGAGGCGGTCCGGCGGCACGCCGACCGGGTCGCCGTCCTGCACGCCGGACGCGTCGCCGAACTCGGGCCCGCCGCCCGCGTCCTGACCCGGCCCGCCGCCCCGTACACCCGCGGCCTCCTCGCCGCCCTCCCCACCGAGGACCTGCCGCACCGCTCCCGGCTGCCCGCCCCCGACGGCGCCCCGCCCGTCCCCGGCGCGCCGGGCTGCGCCTTCGCCCCGCGCTGCCCGCGCGCCACCGACCGGTGCCGCGCCGAGGAACCCGACCTGAGGACCGCCGCCGGGCACCGGGTCGCCTGCCACCACCCGTACACCGAAGGGGAGGCGGCGTGAACGCCCTGCTCCAGGTCCGTGACCTCGTCGTCCGGTACGGCGCCCGCCGTGCCGTCGACGGGGTGTCCTTCGACGTGGCGGCGGGCGAGACCGTCGGCCTCGTCGGCCCCTCCGGCTGCGGCAAGTCCACGACCGCAGCCGCCGTCCTGCGGCTGCTGCGCCCCGCCGCCGGATCCGTCCGCTTCGACGGCACCGAACTCACCACCCTCGGCGCGAGCGCCCTGCGGGCCCTGCGCCCCCGGTTCCAGCCCGTCTTCCAGGACCCGTACGCCGCCCTGAGCCCCCGCCGCCGCGTCCGCGACCAGATCGCCGAACCCCTGCGGATCCACGGCCTCTGGTCCCGTGCGGACGGCCCGCCGCGGGTCGCCGAACTCCTCGACCGCGTCGGCCTCGACCCCGCCCTCGGCGAACGGCTGCCGCACGAACTGTCGGGCGGCCAGGCCCAGCGCGTCGGGATCGCCCGCGCCCTCGCCACCCGGCCGGAGCTGCTCGTGCTCGACGAACCGACCTCCGCGCTCGACCCGTCCGTACGCGCCGGCATCCTCAACCTCCTGACGGACCTGCAGGACACCCTCGGTGTCGGCACGCTGTTCATCTCCCACGACCGGGCGGCGGTACGCCACGTCTGCGACCGCGTCCTGACCATGCGCGAAGGACGACTCACCGCGTGACCCCGCTCGCCCGCCTTCTCACGGCCAGCCAGTTCGCCTTCAACGCCGGCTTCTACGCCGTCCTGCCCTACCTGGCCGGCCACCTCACCGGCGCCCTCGGTCTCGGCGGCGCCCTCGTCGGTCTCGTCCTGGGCCTGCGCACCTTCAGCCAGCAGGGCCTGTTCGTCATCGGCGGCGCCCTGACCGACCGGTTCGGCCCCCGGCCCGTCGTCCTCACCGGAGTCACGCTGCGGATCGCCGGGTTCGTGTGGCTCGCGTACGCGACGAGCGCGTGGACGGTCACGGGGGCCGTGGTCCTGGTCGGCTTCGCCGCCGCCCTCTTCTCCCCGGCGGTCGAGTCGGAGATGGCCCGCGAGGCGCTGCGCGCCGAACGGGCCGGCGGCCCCCGGCGCACCCGCACCCTCGCCCGCTTCTCGGCCGGCGGCCAGGCCGGCGCCCTCCTCGGCCCGGTCCTCGGCACACTCCTCGTGTACGGGGCGGGTGACGCCTCCTTCCGTGCCGCCTGCCTCGTCGGGGCGGCCCTGTTCGCCCTCGTCCTCGCCGCCCACGCCCGGCTGATGCCCCGCGGCGGCGGCACCCGGGAGCGCCACGGCACGGTCCGGCGCCGCGCGATCCTCCGCGACCACCGCTTCCTCCGCCTCGCCCTCGCCTACTCCGTCTACCTCCTCCTCCACAACCAGCTCTACCTGGCCCTTCCGGCCGAACTCGACCGCGTCACCGGCTCCCAGGCCGCACTCGGCTGGTTCTTCGCCCTCTCCTCCGCCCTGGTCGTCCTCGGCTCGGGCCCCCTGGAACGCCGGGCCGCCGCCGTCCTGGACGCCCCCGCCATGGTCCGGGCCGGCCTGCTGCTCCTCGCCGCCGCGTTCGCCGCCGGCGCCGCACTGCGCCCCCTCGGCGGGCCCGGCGCGGCCCTCACCCTCACTGTCCTGCTGACCCTGGGCCAGATGCTGATCCTCCCGGCCACCCGCGCGCTGCTCCCCGACCTGGTCCCATCCGCCCACCTGGGCCTGGCGACCGGCGCCCTCTCCTCCCTCGCGGGCCTCACGGTCCTCGCCGCCTCTCCCCCCACGGCCACCCTCCTCACCCTCCCGGGCCCCACCCCCTGGCTCCTCCTGGCAGCCCTCCCCGTCCTGGCGATCCCGGCGGTGCCCTCGGCACCAGCGGTCACCGCGAAGGCGCTCACCCGGGCATGAGGAAGCCCCCGGCTCCTTCCGAAGGGAGGAGCCGGGGGCAGTGGAGCGCTTCCTAGATGTCCCGGAAAAATTCGGTGGGTCTGTGACCTGCCGCGACCCATCTCCCTGAGTGAGTGACCTGAGCAGATCGTCTTTCGACTGTTTTAGGGTCATGCCCGTTGACCCGGCCGAAAGTCCCAGAGAAGTCCCAGAGGGCTTCCATCGGGCGTGGTCGTGGCTCTCGCCCAGCCCCGCGCTACTCGTGTTGCGTCAGCCCGGGACCCAGGAACGGACTGGGGTTGCCGTGCCAGAAGACATCCACACTGTCCCGAGCCCGGGTGGCCGCCACGAACAGCAGCGACCGGGCCCGCTGCATCTCGTGGCGGTACCGCACCGGATCGCCCGTGCGCAGCCGGCTCACCGCCTCGCGCGGTACCAGGCCGTCAGACACGCCCGCGATGATCATTCGCTGGTATTCGAGCCCCTTGAACCGGAACATCGTGCCGATGTGCACGCCGCCGTCGCCCTGCGGGCCGTCGGCACGGATCTCCACCGGCCGGATGCCGTGCGTGGCGAGCGTGTAGCCGATCTCGGCGGCCATCTGGTTCGTCGGCACGCAGATGGCGATCTGCTCGTGCGGAATGGCCAGATCGGGGTCGGCGTCCCAGCCCGCGATGAGGGCCGCGATGCCTTCCCGCTCGGCGGTCCAGTCCGGGTAGGGATGCCCCGACGGGTGCCGTCCGCTGAGCACGGACCGGTAGCCGGCGAGCGTCTCCTTGTCGCCGTCGAGGTCGTCGTAATCCGTCTCGCCGAGCACGTCGAGCGCGGAGCGGAGGATCTGGCGCGTCGTGCGGTAGCTCAAGCTCAGTTTCGACGACCGGCCCCGGATGTTGACGCCCAGGCTGCCCAGCGTCACCTGGTTCTTGTAGATGCGCTGATGGGTGTCACCGACCAGGAACAGGTCGTCCGCCTCTCGGGGCGCCATCGCGCGCAGCATCTTCCAGTGCGCCGGGCGCAGGTCCTGGGCCTCGTCCACCACGATGTGCCGGTACCGGTACCGGTAGCGCAGCCAGCCGCCCGAGCCGTCCGCGACGTGGATGTTGTCGAGGCCGCCGGCCTCCTCCCGCTGCCGCGCGAGGGAGAGGATCCGCTGTTCGCGGCCCATCTCCAGGCGGGCGGCGCGCTCGGCGACCTGGTCCCACGTCTGGCGCCCGAGCCGGTCCAGGCGCTGGGTGAAGCGTTCCGCGAGCTGCCAGATCTCGGCGCGCTCGCCCCGGGTGACGTTCCGGCCGCGTCCTGCCCGCCGGGCGCGGAAGTAGTCCGTGCGCGTGGCGACGGCCTGCCCCAGGATCACCTGGGTCCATTCGTCGTGCAGGAACTCGGGGTCCCAGCCTTCCTCGCCCAGCTCGTCGAGCAGCGCCCGCCATTCCCGTACGGCCTGGCTGTCGTCCATCACCTGCTTGCCGCTGCCCGGTTCGGCCTCGCGCACGATGCGCAGCGCCAGCTGGTCGACGTGGCTGACCTCGACCCGGGCCAGCAGTTCCTCGCCGCCCAGCTCCAGCAGCCGGGACCGGAGATCCGCGGCGAGGTTCTTGTTGTAGGTGGTGAGGAGGACCGGCTTGTCGCGGCCGGGCGGCAGCTGCCGCACCAGATGGCGCACCCGGTGCAGGGCGACGATGGTCTTGCCCGTGCCGGGGCCTCCGCCGACCCGGGCCGGGCCCGAGTAGCGCCGTTCCACGAGCTTGGCCTGCGTGGGGTGGAGGAAGACCTTCCAGCGGCTGAAGTCGCCGCCTTCCAGGGCCTCGCGGAGGGCCTCGTCGGAGGTGGTGACGACCGTGGCCGGGCGCTGCGCCGCGGCCTGGAAGTCGTCGGGGTCGACCGGCTCGGCGACGGCGACGGGCGTCGTCACCTGGTCGAGGACCTCGTCGTACGCCTTGCCGTCGAAGAGCGCGAGCAGGACCTCGCCGGTGAGCTGGGGGGCGTACTCGACGAGGCCGAGGAGCTGGTCCTCGGTGGTGAGCGTCCGGATGACCGGGAGCAGCGGCTCGGCGACGCCGAGATCCGACAGCTGGGCGTCGGTCCAGGCCGCGAAGAGCTCCTGCGGCTTGGCCGCTTCGGGCGCCGGGGCCTCAGGCGCGGCCGGCGCGGGAAGCCTGCGGAGGACGCTCTCCTCCACGACTTCCAGGTCGACGTACTCGATGCCACCGGTGACCTGGTTGACCTGCGCCGACAGCCGGTCGTAGACGTCCTTGCGGTGCTTGACGGAGACGATCAGCCAGTCGTCCTCGGCGAGCCGGATCAGCAGCGCCCGGTAGTCGTCGCTGACGCGCGCCGACCACAGCCGGCTGTCTCCCTTGAGCTGCTGGAGCTTGAGGCCGGTGGTGTGCGGGTTCGTCTTGAACTTGTGCTGGAAGTCGAAGAAGGCGCCCTTGACCGTGCGGGGGAGCTTGAGGATCTCCTTGTCGGCCTTGTCGAGCAGGCGCAGCGTCACGCCCGAGGCGGTCATCGTGTGTGCTCCCCGTCACTGGTGCTGTCGTGGTTCGTGTCCCGGCTCCGTCCGAGCAGCCGGGCGGCCAGTTCGGCGGCGTCCCAGGCCGTCGCCGTACGGACGTCCCAGCCGGCCGTCGCGAAGGCCTTGTCCCGGTCCGCGGCCTCGTGGTCGGGTTCCGGGCCGTCGTCACGGGCGGCGAGGACCACGCCGACGCGGGCCGCGGGCCAGGCCAGTTCGGCCTGCCAACCCCGCTCGTCGAGCTCGTGACCGTCCTCGGGCGCGGGCACCCCGGCCTCCGCCAGGGCCAGGGCCAGCTCGGCCAGGCCCGGCTCGTCGGGATCGAGGAATTCGAGCACCGGGCCCCAGCCCGGGTCCCGGCCGGACACCGTTGCCGCGACCGGCTCGGCGGCCGCTGCCGTCACTCCGGCGGAGGCCGCGGCAGCGGCGACCGCGGCCGCCGGCGTGCCGTCCCGGACGGCGCCGACCTCGACCGCCGCCGACTCGGCCGCGACCGGCGCCGACTCCTCCCGGGGAATCTCGGCCCTGGCGGACTGCAGCCATCCCTCGCCGCCGGTCACGGTCAGCGCTTCGGTGGCGAAGCCGTCGACGAGGCTCGTGGTGAGCTGGGCGCTGTCGCCGCCCCCGTGGTCCAGGAACTGCAACACGTTGCTCCAGTACAACCAGGCCCGCCAGCGCCTCCGGTGGGCCCGCGCATCGGCCATGGCTTCGGTGCTGTCGTCGAGCACGGTCAGGCCCGTCCACACCGGCGGGGTGCGCCGGCCGTCCGCGGCCAGGACGAGCCGGCAGCCGGAGGCGTCGGGCCCGTACACCAGCCGGACCGGTCCCGCCGGACCCGTGACCGCTCCGCCGCCCAGCGCCGACAGCAGGTCCGGCCCGAGGCCGTCCGTCCCGAGGGCGGCGGCGCGGACGCCGGCCGCGCCGACGAGTCCCGCGGCGACGGCTTCGGCCCGCCGCTGCCAGCGTGCGGCGTCGGGCCTCCGCAGATAGGCGAGCAGGAGCCGGGCGGGGTTGACCCAGACGGCGTCGGACAGCTCGCCGGGCAGTCCTCCGCCGATGCGGCTGTAGTAGTCGCGTGCCCGGTTCTGCGCGTCCGCCGGGTAGGGCTGCCAGACCGGATCGGCCGGGCCCGCCGCCGCGTATCCGGTGTCCCGTACGTGCTCGCGCCATTCCTTGACGTCGTCGTACGACAGCTGGAACACCCGCAGCCCCTCGCTGCGCAGACCGGTCCGCTTGGTGGCGTCGTCGGCCAGCCGGTTGTGCTCGGGGGTCGCGTGGTAGGCGAAGCCGTCGAGGTACACCGCGACGCGAGGGCCGGGCGCGTCGAGGCGTTCGAGGAGTATGTCGGGCCGGGTGCCGTCCAGCGCGCGCTGCTGCGAGACACGCCAGCTCACCGTCGCCCCGTCGTCACCCGTCAGCCGCAGGTCGAGCGCGTACGTGCCGGCCGACGTGGTGTACGCGTCGGCGGTGGCCCCGGAATCGGCGAGCCTTGCCCACTCCTGGAGCGTCTCGATGAACAGGATCTCCAGATCGCTCTCGGCCTGCCGCTCCAGCGGGATGTGCCGGGTCGTCGCGACGGGTGAGGTCCGCCAGCGCGAACCGTCCTCGCCGAGGAGGTCCTCCAGCATCTGCCGCACCTCGTTGCGGCTGACCTTGTCGTAGTCGGCGGCCGGCACGCGCCGCAGCAGGCACTGGTGGCAGCCGTCGAGACCCTTCTCGCGGCACCCGCAGTCCTCGATGACGTCCCGCGCCTTGAGCAGCACGTCCCGGAAGCCGTCAGCGGACGCGAGCCGGTGCAGATAGCCGGTGCCTCCCGGGAGGCGGTCGTAGACCACGAGGAACCGCCGAGGCCAGTCGGAGCCGTCGGCGCCCAGGTGGTCGGGCATCGTCGCCTCGGCGATGTCGATGTGGTCGGGATCCCCGCCGTACTGGGCCGCGATGCCCGCGAACAGCGCGGCCGTGAACGACGCGAGGCGTTCCTTGGCGCGGGCCACGGATGCGGGCAGCAGGATGCGCACCGCCTCCGTGGTGAGCTCGTGCGCGAGCAGCAGCGGCACGTCCTCCCCCTTGCCCTGCTGCTCGGCCGGTCCGGCCGCGGGTGCTTCCCTGGTGCGGCGGCGCGGGCACCACAGCAGGTGGTGGGCGGCGGCCGCGGTGCTCGCCGCGCCGGAGTCCGTCAGCGCGTGCTGGGGCACGTCCACGACCGGGCGGCCCTCGGCCGTCGCGCCGCCGCAACCGGTGCACACGTAGAAGGGGTTGAGCCGCACGTCCGCGCCGGCGAGCGGCACGGTGCTGCTGCCCTCCTCCCGGTCGAGACCCAGGTTGAGCGTGCGGATCTTCGCGTGCCGGGTGAAGTCCACGCCGAAGACGGCCGTCTCGTGCCGCCACGACCCGGGGGTGATCCGCTCCGGGTCGACGTCGACCGTCGTCAGCACCGCGTAGTGCCGGCGGTCCCGCTCGTCGCGGTCGTCCCGCACCCGGGCGTCGTCCCGCTTGTCACGGGAGACGACGCGCCGCGGCTGGAGCACGTACTGCACGCAGCCCGCGTCGGCGATCTCCCGACCGCCGCAGCGGGGACACGGGCTGGTGTCCTTCCTGGCGTCGTGCGTACGGACGTACCCGCACGCCGGGCAGAGCCGCCACTCGGCCCAGGCCCGTCGGTCCGGGGTGCCCACGTCGAGCGCGCGCACCACGTGCCGGTAGCCGTTGACGTAGAAGCTGTTTCCGGGGGCCAGTTCGGTCAGGGCGAGCTTGCGGGAGCGCTCGTAGTCCCGCGTCTCGCTGCGGTACACCCGCTTGGCCGGGTCCCCCGCGGGGTTCTCCGGCCGGGTGTCCTCCTCGTCGTCCGGCGTCTCCGTCCAGTACAGCGTCGCTTCCAGCTGAGTGGTGGTGTCGGTGAGGCTGTAGTTCGGCAGCAGTCCGAGCTCCACCAGGGTGCCGTGCGCGCTCGACTGGCTGAGTTCCCGCAGCAGGTCGCCCGCGCTGCGCCGTGCGGCGAGCAGTTCCCGGCGTTCGCGGTCCTGGACGACGTCCGTGCGGACCAGGTGCTCGGCGGCCTCGTCGATCGCGGCGATCCTGCGCCGGAGCTCCTCGCGTCGGCCGGTCCAGTCCTCCTCCGCCTCCTGCAGCGCCCGGACGATGCCGCCGGTGGCGTACGCCCTGAGCTCGTCCGCCGCGTACGGCGACACGCCGCCGTCGGCATCGTCACCGCCACCCGGGAACAGGGCGAGGAACTCCTCGACCAGCGTGGCGCCGTGGGTCTGCGCGGCGTCCGCCAGGTCCTGGCACCAGCCCGTGGTGCCGAACAGGGCGGAGGACAACCGGGGCACCGGCGGCAGGAGTTCGCCGTCGGAGGTCCGCAGCCCGCCGCTCGCCGCGAGATCGAGGAGCCGGGCCGTGTACTGGCGGCGCAGGATCTCCACGGCCGACAGGTAGCAGCCGGGAGGAAGGATCGTCCCCGCGATCATCTCCGACGGCTCGTCCAGGTAGTACAGGTCGCGGGCGCGGCGCCCGCCGAAGGCGACCACCAGCGCGTTGCCCGTACGGCGCCCCGCACGGCCGGCCCGCTGCACGTAGTTGGCGGGGCCCTTGGGCAGGGACCCGAGCAGCACGGCGGACAACTCCCCGATGTCGATGCCGAGTTCCAGCGTCGGCGTGCACGACAGCACGTTCGGGTCGGTGTAGTGCGTGCCCGCCTTGAAGCTGCGCTCGACGCGCTCCCGCTCCGGTCTGGTGAGCATGCCCGTGTGCTCCGCGGTGACCACGCGGAACGTCCCGCCGGTCAGGTAGAGCCGGCGGTAGTAGTCGCCGGTGTAGTCTCGCTCGTGGACCGCCGAGCCGAACCCGGACGTGCCGGCCCCGCTGTGCGGCACGCCCGGCTGGGGCGGGGTCAGCAGTCCCTTGCACCGGTAGCGCGGGCACGGGTGTCCGTACCAGCGGGTGCGGCGCTCCGGCGCCACCACCTGCTGCCAGCCGCAGTCCTCGCAGCTGACGAACGCCTTGTTGACGACGGCGTCGTCGAGCAGTCGTGCCTCGATGTGCCCCGGCTGCAGTCCGTAGAGCCGTGTCTGCCGGTCCCGGGCGGTGCGCACCGCGAGGACCCGCTCGTCGGCGAGGGCGGGCAGCAGCCGCCGCAGGTACTCGGTGGCGCCGGCGGCGTCCAGGCCGAGACAGCGGCGGGTCCAGTCCTGGTACCAGCCCAGCCGGCCGGTGATCGCGTCGAACTCCGACCTGTCCTTCTGCCCGTCCAGCAGGAAGCGGGGCGGAGCCACGCCTTCGGGGAACGCGGGCATGCCTTCCGGCCGGCGGCCGGAGATGAGGTACCGGTTGGTGCCGGCCTCCTTCATCCAGGTGTCGAGCCACCGGTGGTGCACCGCGCCCCGCAGCCGCAGCCGCTCCAGCAGGCCGCGGACGTAGGCGAGGTAGCGGTCGGGCGTGGGCAGCCCGCCGGTGACGAGGAGCTGGCCCCGCAGGGCCAGGTGGATGTCGCGGGCGAGCGCCGTGACGCGCTCGGGGTCCGCGACGACCACTTCGGCCGCGGCGGTCCGCGTCAGCTCCAGGGTGCGGCCCATGCGGCTGCGCAGCCCGAACTCCATGACGGTGGCGAAGGCGAGACGCTCGCCGATCAGTTTCCACGTCCGCGCGTCGCCGGTGCCGCGTCCCGACAGGAGCCGGTCGACGCCGGGCTCGTCGTGCAGGTCGGGAGGCACGACGGCGGCCAGCGCCTCGGGGTCGTCCACCGACTCCAGGACGTGCCCGATCAGGTCGTTGAGCGCGGTCGGCGCGCCCGACTCGTCCAGGTTGTGGGCGAGCAGCGAGCGCAGCGAGAACTTGTACGAGGCGTTCGCGACGTATCCGGCCCGGTGGGCGGCGTCCTGCGTGGAGTCGTTGAAGAGCAGCGTCTTGCGCTCCTCCGGTACGAGCGCGATGTCGCCGCCCGTGAACAGCTGGGTGACGGTCGCCGAGGCGAGCGCCGCCTGCGCGGTGCCGAGGAAGCGGATGCTGTTGTCGGTGTGGCAGGCCGGGCAGCGGTCGTCCTTGGCGGCCCGGTCGGCCGACTTCTTGTCGAGCACGGCCAGCGCGAACCAGGCGTCGATCAGGTCGCCCGCGTCCGACGGCGTCGGCAGCCGGTAGGTGCCCTGCCCACCGTCGAGCACCACCACCGACAGCGGGTCGACCCCGCCGCCGTCCGACGGCCGTGCACCGGTCAGCGCGTCCAGCGTCTGCTGCCGCTCGCTCTGCGTGGCGGCGATGAAGTAGCGCAGGCGCCGCTTGTCCCGGCCCACGGACGCCCGCCAGATGCGGTCCTGGGCCATGACCAGCCGCTGCGGGTCCGCCTCGGGGGACAGCGCGGCCCAGCCGGAACGGCCGCAGTTGCGGCAGTACACCGCGGGCAGATGAACCTCGGCGGGCCGGACGGCGGTGTCGGCCCCGGGCAGCGGCTGCGGCCGCGCCGAGGCCGAAGGCCAGCCGCCGGACGACCCGTCGGGCTCCTCGTCGGTGACCGGGGCGGCGTGCAGCGCGGCCCGGCGGGCCGCGGTGCGGTCGTCCTCGTACCAGCGGAACTCCGGGGCCGCCCCCACGCCCCGCAGCACCCGGGTGACGGGCCGGACCCACAGGTGGGCCTCGATGTGCAGCAGCGGCCGGGGCCGGCGCTCGTCGGACTCCGGGTCGCGCGCCGCCGACAGCAGGGCGACGAACCGTGACAGCGCCTGGAGCACGAGCTGCGGGTTCTCCCGCGCGGTGCGTCCCCACGCGTATCCGAAGCGGGCCAGCCGGTCCCGCAGCCCCCACTCGTCCAGCGGCTCCCCGCCGAGCAGCGACAGCACGCCGTGGGTGAAGTCGTGGCGCTTGAGCAGCCGCCCGATGCGGAAGGCGTCGAGGCCGGCGCGGCCGAGCAGCCGCTCCGCCAGCCCGTCCAGGTCCAGCAGATCGGGCTGGGCCTCCACACCGGGACCGCCCGAACAGGCGATGACCTCCTGCGGCGTCGGCGGCTCGGGCAGCTCGTAGTCCACGGCGCCCGTGAACTCCTCGGCCGACATCCGCTCCTCGCCGACCACCGCGTCCGCCGGGAAGGGCATCCCGAACACCCGCGACGCCACGTCGAGGATGCCGCCGGCCTCCTTGCCCACGGTGCCCGCCGGCCCCTCGCCCAGGGTCGCCGACGTCGCCACCGGGCAGATCGACCCGAGCGGCCGGCCCGGCCGTGACGCACCGGTCGCCGCGGCCAGCCGCCGCAGCAGCATGGCCACGTCGGTGCCCTGCGCCCCGTCGTACGTGTGGAACTCGTCCAGCACGACGTACGTGAGGTCGGCGCCCTCCCACAGGGAGCGGTCCTCGCCGCGCTGGAGCAGCAGGTCGAGCATCTTGTAGTTGGTGATCAGCACGTCCGGCGGCGACACGCGCATCTCCTCGCGCCGCATCATCACCCGGCGGAAGTCCGTGTCGGGCCGGTCGCCGATGTACAGACCGGCCGTCACCTGCGCCAGCTCGGGCCGCGCCAGGTAGTCGCCGATGCGGCCGGCCTGGTCGGTGGCGAGCGCGTTCATCGGGTACAGCAGGACGGCCTTGACGCCCCGGTTGCCGCGCGCCCGCTCGCGGCGGCAGTGGTCGAGCACCGGGATCAGGAACGACTCCGTCTTGCCGGAGCCCGTCCCGGTGGTCACCAGCGTCGGCAGGGCCGGACCGTGCAGCGTGGACAGCCGCGCCCACGCCCGGGCCTGGTGCCGGTACGGGGCGAAGCCGGGGAACCCGGCCGTCCACTCCAGCTCCCGCTGCCAGCCGTCGTCGGCCACGTGGAACGGCGTCCGGATCCGGAGGTACGGACCCCGGAAGATCCCCGTCTCGGGATGCCCGAGGAAGCGCTCCAGGGCACGCCGGGTGCCCTCGTCGGCGAGGGCGTACGTCGTCGTGAGGTACTGCGTCAGACTGCCGCGCAACTGGGCGGCGGCCATGGTGGGCTTCACGACGGTCCCTTTCACCTTGCCGATACCGCTGCCGAGCCTCACGAACAGTACCTCGGTGATCACAGCGCTTCCAGATTCATCGAAGTTTCAGTCATGAAGGCTGAAAAGACGCCATTTCCTGCGGCGGTGAGGCGGCGGATCCTGGAACGGCCAACGGAACGGACGAGGACAGGCGCGGCGAAGAGGACGCGGACAGAGCCGAGGGGGAGCCGCCATGTCCGGACCGCTGTACGTGCCCGTCCTGCCGGCCAAGCGGCACGCCTGTCAGGCGTACCGGCAGCTGATCCCAGCGGTGCAGGCGGCCGTCGTGCCGCTGTGGAACCTTCCGCCCCGCGCGGGCGCACATCCCGACGCCCTCGCCGTGGGCGTACGGGACGACCTGTGGCGCGTGCGGAAGGCCCATCGCCACCATCCGGCCTGGGTCGACTGCCCGTTCGCCGACGAGGCACAGCAGTCGGCGCTGACCCGGGCGCTGTCCGCGAATGCCGACGTGAGTCCGCTGCGCCCGGTGACGGGACCCGACCGCTCCGAGGCACACCAGAACGCGATGCTCCGGCACGCCCGTACCACGGGGAGCGGGCTCGGCATCCGCCTCATGATGCCCGGCCACTGGGACGACGTGCCCCTTCATGCTGTCCGCGACCTCATCGCCCGCGTCGATGCCGCCGTGGAGGCGGACCTCCTGCTCGACCTGGGCGCCGTCCTCGCCGACCGCACCGACGCCGCGAAGGAGGCACGGCGCGCGCTCGACGCCCTGCTGCCGCTGTTCCCCTGGCGCACGGCGGCCGTCCTGAGCGGCGCCTTCCCCGACGTCACCGCCCGGCTCCTGGAGCGCGGCAGCGCGGTCGTACCGCGCTCGGACTGGCGCGTGTGGACGGAAGTGCGGCGCAGCAGACGGGAGTTCGACTCCGTCCTCGCGTACGGCGACTACGGCGCCGACTCCACGAGGGGCATCGCCCGCCCGCCCTCCACCGGCAAGGGAGGTCCGCCCTGGAACGCGCTGCGGTACACCACCGAAGAGTCGTACGTCCTCGTGAAGGTGCCGACACGAGGACCCGACCGGTCCGCCGCCGTCCGGTCCGCCGCGCGGGACATCCTCGCCCTGCCGGACTTCCGGGGTCCGGCGGCGAGCGCGGGCGAGACCTGGCTCCGCGACTGCGCACACGGGCACGGCCCCGAAGGCACCGGAAACGTCGGAGTCTGGCTGCGCGTCGGCAACATCCAGCACATCACGCACGTCGTCCGGAGCCTGCGGTCCTGACCCCGCCGGGTGCACGGCTCAGCCGAACAGCGGCTCCAGCGTCACGTCACCCGCCAGGATCCGCCACGCCGGCACCCGGACCGTCCGCGCCACCGGTCCGGGCTTCGCGCCGGAGCCGCCGGACGGCAGCCCGGGCAGCAGGTCGCCGCGCGCGTGCGTCAGACGCAGGTGGCGGGCCGGGTCCTGCCCGTGCTCGGGCCCGGTGTCGACGAGGACGGCGGTGTTGGCGCCGTCCACCGTGAACAGCAGGTCGACGACGTGCCCGCCGACCACCGCCTCGCGCTCCAGATCGGTCACACCACGGCGCCCGAGGAAGTCCTGGAGCCGGTCCGTGAGCTCCTCCCGGAAGGCGCTACGCGACCTCGCGCCGAAGGCCGCGCCGGGCCGGTCCGCCGACGCGCCCGCTCCCAGCACCTCCGACCGCCCCGCGAGGAGCGCCGGAAGCCCCGACTGCCCCTGCCAGAAGGCATGGCTGCCCACCGTGATCAGCTGCGACTTCGCCCGGGTGACGGCCACGTTCCACAGGTTGACCTGGCTCGACACCCAGTGCGTCGTCCGGGGCGGGGTGTTGCCGGTGGCCACCGGGCTGAGGACCATGACGTCCCGCTGCCCGCCCTGGAAGGCGTGCACCGTGCCGACCCGCACGCGGTCGTCGTCCGCCCACACCTGCGCCAGGGCGTCCTTCTGCGCACGGAACGGCGTCACCACGCCCACCGTCGCGTCCTCGGGAAGCCGCGCGAGCAGCTCGTCCACCGTCTCCCGCACCCGGGCGGCCTCCGCCGCGTTCCGCGAGGACCGGCCACCCGGGCCCAGTGCCGACCCGCCGTCCGGCACGTCCACCCAGCCGAGGGCGGGCGCCGGACCGCCCGACCCGACCGGATCGAGCGCCGGAACCTGCTTCCTGACGTCTGTGAGGACCTGCAACTGCCCCGCGTAGCAGTGACCGTTGACGACATCGGCGATCGCCGGATGACACCGGTAGTGCTCGTCGAGCAGCAGCGTCTCCTCGCCGTGCTGCGCCGCCGCGTGGTACGCGGAGTACACGTGGTAAGCGAGCCGGTGATCCTCCAGCTGCGCCGCGCTCAGCCCCGCCCGCACACGGGCCTGCCGCTCCTGTTGCGCCGTGATCCCGGGAATGTGCCCGAGCTGCATCGGATCCCCGATGATCAGCGCCCGCTTCGCCCGGAACAGCAGCGGCAGCACCGCCGGGATCGAGCACTGGCTGGCCTCGTCGATCACGACGAGGTCGAAGAGCTCCGGGACGAGTTCGAGCTGGCGCACCGAGTGGGTGCTGATGGCCCAGCCCTTCAGGTGCGCCATCAGATTGCGCTGGCTCTTCCAGAAGCCGGAGCGCCGGCGCAGGGCCTGAAGCCGCTGGGCCATCAGCGACCGCCCCCGGGTCATCGCCTCGGCGGACACGGCCCGGGCCAGCTCGCCCGACACCTCCGACAGACCCGCCCGGCTCTCCAGCCGCGCCCGCTTCAGCGCCTCCTCGTCCAGGGCGAGATGCCCCGGTACGAGGCTCCTGAGCGCGCCCTCCACCCCGGCGGCCTCGGCGAGGGAGAACAGCAGCTCAGGAGGTACGGGCCGTTCCGCGGTCCACGCCGGCCACGCGTCCGCGCCGCCTTCCCCGGCGGAGGCGACGAACGCGGACAGCGCCCGCCCCCTGCGCCACCGGCCGAAGGAGTACCAGCGGGCGACGGCGGCCCTCCGCGCCCGGTCCTCCCAGTCGGCGAGCGCCGCGCTCCCGTCCTCGGACCACGCCCGCTCCAGCAGCTCCACCGGCAGCCCGAGCTCCTCCGCGCGGCGCGCCCGCTCCCGCAGCAGCTCCAGCAGCCGCGCCTCCTCCCCGACCAGCCGCGCCGCCTCGGCCTCGTGCTCGGCGGCCCGGGCGTGCCGGTTCCTGAGGTCGCCCGCCACGGTCGCCGCACCCCGCGCCGGGGCCTCGACCGGCTCGGCGAGCAGTCGCTCCAGCTTCGCGGCCTCGGCCTCCAGGGCCTCGGAGTTCCCCGTCCGCATGAGCAGCCCGGGGGAGATGGCGTCGCAGCGCTCGGCCACCACGTTCACGGCCTCGTTGTTCGTGGAAGCGACGAGGACGGACTGCCCGGCGGCCACCGCGGTGGCGACCACCGCCGCCACCACCTCGCTCTTCCCGGTGCCGGGCGGTCCGGTGGAGACGGTGAGCGGCCGGGTCATCGCCGAGGTGATCACCCGCGCCTGGCTCTCGTTGCACGGCCCGGGGGAGACCAGGACGGGCGGCGCGCCGCTCCCGCCCGGTCCGCCGTCGCCACCCCCGGTGAGGAGCGCGTCCAGGGCGGTGCCGGGGATGCGGTCGGTGCGCGTGGACATCTGGAGCAGGTTCTCCACGAGCCCTTCGGACGCGGTCCGCTCCAGACCCGAGGGCGTGAGGAGGACGGCGGCGTTGTGGGCGCCGGGACGCAGCGAGTCCATGACGGACCGCTCGCTGAGCGCGGACAGGTCGAGCGGCTCCAGCTCCGGGAGTTCGAGCCGCGTCAGGAGCTCCCGCACCGCCTTCACCATCTGGGCGGCGTTGCCCTCCTGCCAGGTCGGCTGCCAGCGGCCGAGCAGCTCGGCCGCCTCCTCGTCCTCCAGCAGTTCCGTGAGGACACCGCTGTGCAGCGACGGCACCCCGCTCGGCCGCAGCCGGTCCCGACCGTTCTCGTCGGGCGCCAGCTCCATCGGCTGGACCAGCAGCGGCGCGATGCGCACCGCGGCCCGCCGGCCACCGTTCCCACCGCGCTCGGGCAGCGTCACGGCCGGGTACCCGTACCAGTACTCCTGCAGCCCGGCCTCGTCGACCTTCGCACCCGTGCTCTTCGCCTTCGGCAGTCCACGGGGCGCGGGAAGACCGGACCCCAGCCCGGACTGGATCGTCTCCGGCCCCTGCCCCAGCAGGAAGTACGCGGAGTTCCGGCCGCCGTCCCGGTCGGGCAGCATCTTCGACTCGGCCTGCGCCCGCAAGCAGTGCGCGTAGTAGCGCAGCAGACGCTCCCGGTCCACGCCGTCGTGCGCGTCCTGCGCGACAAGGCCGCGCGCCTTCGACAGTGCCGAGGAGACCGGGGGACCGCCACCGGCCTCCGGCGGCGGCTCGGGAAGCTGGACGGACCGCGCCACCGAGCGGGCCAGGGGCAGGGAATGCGTCGCGCGGATGGTGGACTTCGTGGGCCGCTGCTCCTCGGGCACGCCGATGCGCACCATCTGCGTGGTCAGGTACTCGAACAGGTCGTCCGGCGTGATCCAGCCGCTGTCCTTGATCCGCCCGCTGCGCAGCCCCTCGACGATCTCCCCGGTGAACCGGGACGTGCCGAGCGAGGAACCGGCCGGAGCCAGTGCCGAGGCGGGCTGGAGGGCGTCCGAGGCGGTGATGAAGTACACGCCGGTCGGCCGCAGCAGCGTGCTGGGCGCGGGCCGTACGCCGCCGTCGGCCGCCCCCTTGGCCGTCCACCCTTGGACGACGGACCCGCTGGAGCAGCAGTCGAGCAGCACGACCTTCGAGGAGGCCCGGCACGACGTGAGCATCCGCTCCAGGAACTCAGCCGGCACGGCGGTACCCGGCAGGTCGTCCGGATCGGCGTCCCGGGTCAGGAAGTACAGCTGCCCGTCCGCCTCGCAGAACTCCCCGTGCCCGCTGAAGTAGAGCAGGGCCGTCTCACTGGCCTGCCGCTCCTCCAGGAACGTCTCCACGGCGTGCAGCATCTCGGCGCGCGTCGGCTCCGCGACCATCGCGCAGTCGTTGTACATGCCGATCTCGGTGCTCTCCAGGACCGCCTGCATGTAGTGCAGGTCCGCCCGCACCGCCGGCAGATCGTGGTACCGCTCGCTGTCGTACGTGGATACGCCGATGAGCATGGCGTACCGGTCGTTGTCACTCACGCCGCGCCCGGCCCGCCCTGCGCGCCGCCCTCGTCCGCCGAACCCGCACCACCGTTCAGGAACCGCTCGATCCGCGCGTCGTCCGCGCGGGCCTGCTTCCCGGAGATGGTCAGCGTCGCCCCGTCGGGCCGCGTCACGACGATCGTCCGCTGCGGCACGCGCGCCAGCCAGAGCTGAAGCGCGGCGGCGACCAGGGAGCCGCCGCCGAACACCAGGCCGAGGAGATCCGTGACCGGCCCGCCCTTGTCGGTGGTGGTGCCGGTGGTCGCGGGGTCGGCCGGAACGTCGAGCGCGGCCTGCGGGTCGGTCTCGGCGAGGGCGGCAAGCAACTCGCGGGCCTCGCGCCGGGCGCGCAGCGGATCCTCGTCGACGAGGGAGATGCGGTAACCGGCGGCCGGGTTTGTGTGGGTGGTGCTGCTCACGTGCGCTGATCTCCTTTGGGCTCCCCCGTGCAGTGCAGTGCACAGACGGACGAACGACGCTAGCGGCACGCACTGACAGGTCGTCGGCTCGTTTCCGAAACCTGCTGATCATTGGCGGGAAAGGCGCAGTTCGGCCCATACGGTCTTCCCCGGAGCACCCCCGCGCGGCACCACCGCCCACCGACTCGCCAGCCGCGCCACGACCAGCAGCCCGCGCCCCGACTCGGCGTCCCCGGGCGGCTCGTGGGAGGAGAGCAGCGGTACGCGCTCGGTACGGGTGTCGGTGACCTCGATACGCAGGGTGTCCGCCGAGTCGGTGAGCCGGAGGTGGAAGTCCCGCCCAGGCACGTGCCCGTGACGCACGGCGTTACCGGTCAGCTCGGCGGCGATCAGCGTCATCGTCTCGTTGGCGGTCGAGGTGTACGGGTGCCCCCAGCAGTCCAGACGGTGAGAGACGAGCCGCCGGGCGAGGCGGGCGCCGCGCGGGGAGGACGTGAAGCGCATCGCGAACTCAAGGGCGGTTGATGTGGGGGAAGTTTCGCTGTTCATGGGGCACAGGCTGGCGTGCTCCGCTTACGCTGAGTAAGGCTCGGTGCGCGTACAGGGGGCAGTGGTGGGCGCGGTGTCGGTGCCTGTAAGCGGCGCGGAGCGTGACGGCCGACGCGGAGCGGCGTTGGCTGGTGGAGGTGAGGGCGAGCATGGACGAATCCACCCAGCGGGCAGAGGACGACGACCCGGCCGGCGCCGCCGCCGTACCGGACTCGGGCTCGGGCATTCTGCGTGTCTTCGGCCGCCAGCTGAAACGGTTCCGGGTACGGGCCGGGGTGGAGCGGGCGGAGTTCGGGGCGCGGCTGGGGTACTCGGCGTCGACGATCGCGGCGTACGAGCAGGGGCGGAGGGTACCGCCGCCGCGCTTCATCGACCAGGCGGACGAGCTGCTCGATGCGGGCGAGGTCCTGAAGGAGATGAAGGAGGAGGTGGCGCGGGCGCAGTACCCGGCGTTCTTCAGGGACGCGGCGAAGCTGGAGGCGGAGGCGGTTGAGCTTCATGCCTACGACGCCCATCTGGTGAAGGGTCTCATGCAGACGGAGGACTACGCCCGCGCTGTGTTCAAGATGTGGCGTCCTCTGTTGGATGACGAGACCATCGAGCAGCGGATCGCTGCCCGACTGGCCCGCCAGGCGATCTTCACCAGGCGCCCGCACCCTCACATGAGCTTCGTGATCGAAGAGGCCGCCCTTCACAAGCGCCTTGGGGGCCGGAACGTCTGGCGAGGCCAACTGGAACAGATCCTGCTGATCAGCCAGGCGCGCAACGTCGATGTGCAGGTGATGCCGCTCGACCGTGAGGAACACGCCGGACTGGCGGGACCGTTCACCTTGATGGAGCTGAAGGACGGGCGGAGGATCGCCTACACGGAGGTCCAGAGCGACAGCCGCCTACACACAGAGCGGGGCAGGGTGCGAGGGTTAGAAGCCACGTATGGGACGCTGCGTGCTCAGGCTCTCACCCCACGGGAGTCGCAGGCTCTGATCGAGAAGTTGCTGGGAGACGGATGATCGTGAAGCAGTTGGAGCATGGCAACGAGGGACTTGCCTGGTTCAAGAGCAGCTACAGCGCCGGGGACGGTGGCGACTGCGTCGAGGTAGCTGCATGCGCGAGCAGCGTCCACGTGCGCGACTCCAAGGACACGACCCGCTTTGGGCTGGTGGTCGACGCATCTGCCTGGACTGCGTTCGTCGGCTTCGCAGGCCGGTAGCGGCGCAAGCGGCTGCCCCGGACCTCCTCGAAGGGGGTCCGGGGCAGCCGCATGTCATGCTGCGCTCTCGACGGCCGTCTTGCGCGCCGGAGACGTCCACCGCCCGAGCTCGATCTCCTTGTCCAGCCGCGCCTGGAAGTGCGCGTGCGCGGCCCGCATCTCGGCTTCACGGTCGGCCTTGTAGAAGGGTCCGACGTAGCCGGCGGGGGGCGGGGTGTTGGCAGGGTCGGCGAGATGGGCTTCGAAGTCGAGCCAGTCCTGCCTTGTCTGGCCATAGCCATAGGTGTTGTGGTTCTCGGCGATCTTACGGCCGTTGGCGTCGAACCAGGTCTTCGCCTCGTAGTCGCGCAGTTGCGGATAGCGCGACTTGAAGATTGCGACGAGTTGGTCAGCGGTAATGCCGAGCCACACGGACACAAGGGCGTCCAGTTCGACCATTGCGGCTCGACGCTCGTCCTCGGCGCGCAGCGGAGTGGTGCTTTCCCAGGTGGACGTAAGGTTGGCGGTGAGGGGCCGCAAGCGGGGCCAGTCCGCATTGGCCCAGTCCTCGTAGCCCGCCCAGCGCGGATCGAAGAGTTCCTTCCAGATAGGGGCGTAGTGGTTCGTAAGAGCGTTGAGTCGAAGGGTCCGCACGAGAAGGGCTGGAGCGAGAGGATGCTTGGGGTCGGGGGCGGGCATCTTTCGGGCTTCGGTGAACTGCAGGTCTGCACGACCGGTGATGCGCAAGAGGTAATCAAGAGGTAGCGAAGCCCAGAAACCTGCGTTGAGCGCAGTAAGTTGGTTGTTTGCCAGAGCAGCCGTCTGAACCGTGTGGACGTGTGCTGGCCCCGGAGGTAGCAAAATGGCGTGCAGGCATCGACTGCTGTCGAAGGGGATCATCCTGCGCCACGCCAGCCGGAAGTATGCTGTCGACGGATTGCCGTGCCACTTGTCCTGAGCTGCGAGGTAGTTCTCCTCATCCGAGGCCCGGACGTAATTGGTTGCTGGCACGTAGTCTTCGGGCAACTTTGTTGGCGAGACAAGGTCCCAGTCTCGATTGCTGCGGCAGGGAATCCTTGGAGTCTTAGAAAATGGAAGCGCCGCTGCGAAATGCGGACCCTGGAGGATGACATCCGATAGGGACCTCACCCTCTGGTTGCCCCACCTGATCAGCCCTTCCTTCTTGGCGGCTGTCTCGGTATAGCCGATTGTGATCGAGGGTGCGTAGTCGGCAAGACGCCCCCGGAATTCGGAAATGGCTTGGATGGCCATTTGTTCGCCACGCAGGACGGGGTACAGCAGCGGAGTTTCTGTTGCTGGGCCGGGAGAGTCAGTGAGCGCCTGCCAACTGGCCAGCAGCTCGGTGTTCACTCGAACTACGCGATCGTAATGGGGTCGAATGTCCCAAGAACCCTTGTTCTTGATGCCGGGCGCTTCACCAAGTCCGTCATGGGTGAGGGAATCAGGCAGCAAATCGGCGTCCCGCAGTTCGCTGAGATGCAAGAAGTCGGGGTCTTGTGGAGTCCCGTAAATATGCATGCCGAACTCTTGGGACCGGTTCAGGTCTTCGAATGCCCAGTTGGCGGAATTGACGAAGTGTGCATGCACCCGCAGGTGTCGAAAGGCTGCGGCCCGGATCGTGCGCTCTCGCACCCCCCCGAGGTGGGTGTCGGGGTGAATCAGGCCAGCGCTACCGTAGCGTGCTAGATGCTGCCAAACCCTAGCCATAAACGCGCGATAGAGGTCGCCTCGGGTGCCAACCAGGAGCGGATACGAGGCCGGGCTCCCAAGTGTGGCGACAGCCCCCGCGTGAGTCGCCAACTCCGTCAGAAGATAGGCGTGACCGTCTGTGCTTCCGCTTATGGTCAGGGCGTCGTCCTTTCGCAGTCGCCACTCCGCTGCTCCGGGTTTCTCCGCCAAAACGAACCAAGGCTCCAGTTCAGCAAGGACCAGGTCCTCGCGCCAGTCCGGCCTCACCCAAGGCGGATTCCCCACCTGCAGATCAAACCCGCCCCGCCCCCCAAACACCTGGGCGTACTCCAACTCCCAATGGAAGAACCCCTGCCGCTTGGCCACATCCCCCGCGACCCCCACCCACGGGAACCGCCCCTCCAGCCAGTACGACCGGTCCATGCCCATCCAGTCCGGCAGCTCGTCCTCGTACCGCTCCAGGTCGCCGAGCGAGTCGAAAGACGCCACCAGCGACTCCGCCGGCACGTCGTGCGTGCCCAGCAGCGCCTCCGCGAAGTCCAGCCAGTCGTCCAGGTTCGACAGGGGGATGATCTCGCGGCGCTGGCCCGCGAAGGACTGCTCGCCCTTGCGGGTGCCTTTGCGCCGCTTGTCGATGTCACCGCGCCTGACCTCCTTCACGGTGACGTTCCCGAGGAGGTCGACCTCCTCGTACGTACGGATCACGTCCGACGCCCCGGACTCCGCAGAGGCCCCGCCCTGCCCCGCAGGTACGACCTCCGTCCGCTCGTACCGTGCGTCGGTCCCGTCCAGCAGCGCAGCCTCCTGCACCGGCCAGAACCACAGCGCGCACCACGTGTCCATGAGCTTTTTCAACCGCCAGTACGGGGTGTCCACGGCCGTCAGGTCGGCCAGCACCTTCTCCCGGGGTACGGCCTCCTTCGGCCGGCGCAGCCACTCCGGCTCCGCCTCCCAGACATCGACCCGCCGGGAGATCTCCCGCTCGGAGATCGTCAGCCGCTGCACGACCAGGTCCCACAGGTACTCGGCGCGCCGGGCGAGGCCCTGGAGGCGGGCCGTCTGCTTGGCCGTCGGGGACTTCGTGACCGCCTTGCGCCACGCGCCGAGCGCCTTCGCGGCCTCCGGGGCCAGCGCCTTCGCCTCCTTCTCGGCGGCGACCGCGCCCCACTCCTTCGCGGGGAGCAGGAAGTGGTGCACCGCGCCCTCCGGCAGCGGGACGCCCGCCTGCGCGTCGGCGAGCGGGTAGCGCTCCGGGGTCGTGCCCAGCCAGCCGCCCTTCTTCAGGCGCTCGGGGCCGTACACCTCGCGCCGGCCGCCGATCAAGGAGTTGCCGCGCCGCAGGTGGAGGCCGAACCAGGGGGCCTCCATGCCGGGGTGCATGGTGTTGAGCCAGAGGGACACCTCGGCCAGCTCGACGGCGGTCTCGTTGAGGTCGACGCCGTACGAGTTGTGGAGGGCGATGTACGCCTTGGCCTTCTGGAGCTCGACGGCGTACTGCTCGGTGTCGATGGAGCGGCCGAGCTCCTTCTGCCGGCGGCGCAGGTACTCGGCGGCGACTTGGTTGATGGCCTCGTTGAGGAACGCGCCCGAGCCGAGGGCCGGTTCGCAGATCTTCCAGTCGAGCAGCTCGCGCGCCTCGGTGACCGTGCCGTCCTGGTCCAGGCGGTGCTGGAGGGCGAGCTGAACGGTGACCTTGGTGAGGGACTCCGGGGTGTAGTACGAGGCCGAGGTTTGGCGGTCGCGGCCGGAGAGCCGGTAGACGAACGAGCCGGGGGCGTACCGGACGCGCACCTCCTCGCCGGTGTCCGGGTCGGGGCGGCGGACGAAGACGGCGTCCGGATACTCGTCGGCCTTCGACTTGGGCACCAGCCAGGAGCCGTCCTTCGGGTCGCCGCCCTTGGCGACCTCGTACAGCTCCTCGCCCGCGATGAAGCCGGAGTACGACATCAGGCCCTCGTACACGGCGCCGAGCTGGTTGATGCCCAGCTGGGCGTACGAGATGAACCCGCCGCGCTCGCCCTTCTTCCCCTTGGTGAGCATGAGCTTGTGCAGGACCTCGTACAGGGTGGCGTTGCGCAGCCGGGTGTCGAGGTAGCGGACGCGCTCGCCGCGGGCGAGGGCCTCGTCGGCGTCGTGACGGGGGTCGACGACGGCGTCCGCGCCGATCAGCTTGATCGAGTCCCGCTCGAAGAGCGTGGAGTGCAGGGGCTCGAAGCGCAGGCCCAGGTCCTCGCTCGTCTTCGCGCCGACGGCGCCGACGGCGTCGGCGGGCTCCGGCGCCTCCGCCGCCTCGCCGTGGGTGCGGCGTGGCCGGTAGCCGTCCTGGACCTTGCGGAACAGCAGGTCGAGGGACTCGTACAGGTAGAAGCCGCGGCGGGACTTCTCGTCGACGAGGTCGCGCTCCGCGACGAGTTCGCCGAGCCGACCGAGGCCGTAGCCGAGCTGGTACTCGGGATAGTCGGACGGCAGGATGCCCAGCTCGGGGCGGGCCTCGGCGTACAGCAGGAACAGGATGCGGTAGAGGTAGCGCAGCGACTCGCGGGTCAGCTGGCGGCCGAGCTCGGAGAGTTCGCCGATGTCCTGGGGGCGTACGCCCTGCTCGCGGAGGCGTTCCAGGACCTCGTTGGCGATCAGCTCGACGCTCAGCCGCAGGCCGTCGCGCAGCTCGCTGGAGACGCCCACCGCGTGCTTGGTGGACTTGCCGACGAGTTCGGAGAGCGGGTTCTCGCCACCCTCCTCGGGGGTGCGGAGCGAGTCGGCGCCGAACAGTGCGGCGACGGTGTCGAGTTCGCCGCCCGGGCGAGTGTCGTTGCGCTGGAGCGCGGTGTCGAGGGAGACAGCGAGGTAGCGGCCCTCGCCCCACACCATCCGGTCGGCGAGGACGACGACTCCGCCGACGAGCAGCAGGACGTAGCGCGGTGCCTCGTCGCAGGCGAACAGGAACGAGGCCAGCTTGGAGCCGGTGGTCAGGCTGTTCGAGCCGTCGAGGACGACGGGGTCGAGAAGGCGGCCCGGGCCGTCGGGGTCCAGGGCGGCGTCCGCCTCGGCGGCCCAGCCGCAGTCGACGGCGACGAGGCCCTTCTCGGCGTGCGCGACCGTGATCTCGTGGCTCTGACCCGCCCGCCAGACGGTGATGCTGCCGGGCTTCGCGTCGTAGCCCAGTGCGCGCAGGACCTCGGCGTTCAGCGCGTGGACCCGCTCCCGCCAGGCGGGGGCGTCGTACGTCAGAGCGTCGTCGCCCGCGTCGGGCGTGGAGGCGGTCCCCTCGGCGTCCTCGGGGAGGGCGAAGAACGAGCGGGCCCGGAAGTAGTCACGCCGCAGTGCCCGGAGACCTGCCCGCGGAGTGACGGGCAGGGCCTGCTTGGCGTCCTCGCGCAGCGGGTCCGCGTCCTCGGAAAGCGCCGCCCCGGCCTCGCCCGTACCGGCCGGGGGCTTCGCGGCCTCCTCCCGCTCCTTCCAGGTCTGGAGCAGGCCCGTCTTGAGGTCCTTGGGCAGCACCTCGGCGAGGTAGTGGGCCGAGAAGTAGTCGCCGCGGTTGACCAGTGAGTCGTACGTCATGACAGTGGCTCTCTCAGAGGGCGGCGGGCGTGGCGGACAGGGGCGCGGACGCGGCCGGTGGTGCGTCGGGGTCGGGCAGCAGCACCGCGAGGACGCGCAGCATCGGGCGCTGCCCGGTGGTCAGCAGGTCGTCGGCGAGGTCGGTGAGCCGCCGCTTGGTGTGCTCGCCCGCCAGCGTGGGCTGCTCCCAGTCGCCGAGGCGCAGCTTGTGGCGCTCGATCGACTCGCGCAGCGGCCGGTCCCAGGCGTCCCGGTGCCGCTCCATGAAGGCCTCGGCGGCCTCCAGGACGGCGGGGATGGCGGCGGCCAGCGGGGCGGGATCCCGGTGACGGAGCTTGTTCGCCATCGTCGGGCCGACCCCGGAGCGGCGCAGCAGCGACACCATGTCGTCGTCGACGACCCCGCCGCGCGTCACGCCCATCCACTTGACGACCGTCGGCCGGCCCAGGGCGTTCGAGTACACGCCCTGGACGAGATAGGTGGGTTCCGCCACCTCGGCCGTGATCATCGGTGCCTCCTGGCGTCCGAGCCGGACGAGGACCTTGTCCGTCAGCCACTCGACGACCGGGTGCAGATCGGTCAGCAGCGAGATCTCCGGCCAGCTGGAGGTGGAACCCGCCTCGCGGGCACGCTGGAGCGAGTGCTGGGCGAGCCGCCGGTTGAAGGTGACCAACAGCCGCTCGCGCAGTCGCTGTTCGCGCAGGTAGTCCACGGGCAGCGCCTTGAGGCGGTGGAGGAGGTCGGCCGGGGGGCGGAAGGACAGCAGGCCCGACTGCTCGTCGCGGTCGAGGTCCAGGCGGTCCCGGGCGTCCGGGTACACCTCGCGCAGCGCCTCGTCCAGGAAGTGGGCGGTCGAGTCGAAGAGGCGGGGGAGGACGGAGCCCGTCGCCTCACCCGTGCCGGTGGCGCCTCCCACCGTCTCGGGGGCGGACCCGTCGGCCGCGGTGCCGTCGTCCGCCTGCGGCGCGTCACCGACCGAGCCGAAGAAGTCCGCCAGGAAGTCGTCCATGGCATCCGTGCCGGCGTCCTCACCGGACCGGCGCCCGTCGAGGGACTCGTCCACGGTCCTGCCGCGCAGCAGATCCTGGATGAGGGACTTCTCCTCGGCCTCCGCGCGGTAGAGGCCGGTGACGGCCTCCGCCGTGCCGAGCGAACGGTGCGCCTGGTCCTCGCGCTCCAGGAGCCGCTCGGAGACCAGGGTGTCGTCCTTCGCGCCCTCGGTGACGCTGGTGAGGATCAGGGCGCGGAACTGCGGCGGGTGGGCCTGCCCGTAGCGGTCGATGCGGCCGTTGCGCTGCTCGATGCGGATCAGCGACCACGGCACGTCGTAGTGGATCAGCTGGTGGCACTGGCGGTGCAGGTTGACGCCCTCGGAGGCCACGTCGCCCGTCAGCAGGATCCGTACCGGGGCGCCGGCCAGCCCGAACTCCTCCACGACCCGCATCTGCTGCTCGTCGGAGAGGCCGCCGTGCATGACGCGCAGGCAGTCCTTCGCGGTCCGGCCCCGGAAGCCGAGGGCGGCGGGCAGGACGGTCGCCAGCCACTCCAGCGTCTGGACGCGCTCCGAGAAGACCACGACGCGGGTGTCGGAGGAGGGGCCGACGCCGATGCCCTTCAGCTGCTCCACCAGCGCGGCGAACTTCGCCGAGTCCGCCTCCGTCAGGTCGGCGGTCAGTTCCGCGAGCCGGCGCAGGGCGGCGAGCTCCGCCGCCGTGGCGCGGGGGGCGTCCTTCTTCTCCAGGGTCTTGATACGGGCGCTCACGGTGGCCCTGAGCGCCGCGTGCGAGGAGAGGAAGGACTTGAGGAGCGTGTACGGGAAGAGCGGGACGGAGCTCACGGACGGGCTGCCGTCGCGCGGCAGCCAGACGGACGCCAGCTCCTCGAAGATCCGCTCCTCGGCCGGGGTGGCCGGGCAGTGCACGGCCTGGGACGGTCCGCGGTCCGCCCACTGGCCCTTCATCTGCTCGCGGACCTCGGTGCTGACCTTCGTACGGCGGATGAAGAGGTGCTCGATGTCCTCGGCCCGGTAGTTCTCCGGATCGCGGATCGCCGCCGGGTCCAGCAGGGCGATCAGCTCGGCGAACGACCTCGCGTCGCCGTTGTGCGGCGTGGCGGACGCGAGGATCAGGGCGTCGGTCCGCGGCGCCAGCGTCTGGGCGAGCTGGTTGCGCAGGGAGCCGCGGTTGATCAGATTGTGCGACTCGTCGATGACGACCGCGTCCCAGCGGATCTGCTCCAGGTGGTGGCGGTACTGGTCAGTGTTCTTCAGCGTGTCGATCGAGACGATCACGCGCTTGAAGAAGGTGAACGGGTTCCGCCCCGCGGGGATCTCGCGCTGGATCCGCTCGATGCCCACCGAGTCCAGGCGGACCAGCGGAATGGCGAACCGCGTCCACAGCTCGTGCTGGAACTGCTCCAGGACGTGCTGGGGCGTGACGACGAGGATGCGCTCGCCCCGGCCGCGCCGGATGAGCTCGGCGAGCGTCAGGCCGATCTCCAGCGTCTTGCCGAGGCCCACCACGTCCGCGATCAGCAGCCGGGGGCGCAGATTGGCGCCGGAGAGCGCGAGCTCGGCGGGGCGGCGCTGGTAGGGGAGCGGGTCCAGGAGGAAGGAGTCGGCGAGCGCGAGCCGCCGCTCGGACTGGGGCAGGGCCGTGCGGCGCAGCACGGCCTCCAGGAACAGCCGGGAGCGCCGGTAGGTGGGGGAGTCGTCCGCGATCAGCCGGGTGTCGCGCGGGTCGATGAGCTCGACGGTGTCCAGGCCGGTGAAGAACACGGCCTCCTGGTCCCGTACGAAGTCGGACACCCCGACCACCTCGACCCGGGTGCCGTCATCGGCGGTCGGCACCGCGTTCTTGACCAGCCACACCTCGTCGCGTACGAGCACCTGCGCGCCTGCCGGGAACTGCTCCTGCCCCGCCGCGTCCGACGCGTCGCCGTGCTGCTCGGGGCTGGTCTGGACGGCGGTCACCCGTGTCCTCCTGTGGTGTTACGTGACGGTTGTGGCAGGCCCCTCAGTATCGCGGGTCCGCCGGCAACGGGAGCCCGCCGGTGTCAGAACGGCGCCTGGGCCGCGTACACCTCGCGGAGCCGCTGTCCGGTGATCCGGGCCTGGGCGGAAGGGAGCCGCTGCCCGGAGCGGCCGCGGGGAGTGCGGGGAGTGGCCGGCGGCGTGGACGACGGGCTGTCCGTGTCCGTGGAGGGCCGCGGAGCGGCGGGCGCGGACGAGGGCGCGGCGGTTCCGGACCGCGGTGTGGGACGGTCGACGAGCGTAGGGGTCGGCTCGGGGGCGACCTGCTCGTCGGTGTCAGGCGCGGGGGCGGCCGGCGGGGTGGCGTCCGGGGACAGCACCACGGCGTCCGGGGGAAGCACCACGGTCGGCTCTGTCTTCGGCGACGTGCTCGGCCCGGGGACCGCCGGGACCGCCGGGACGGTGGGCGGCAGCGGGAGGGGGACCGTCGGCGGCAGGCTGTCCAGCAGATGTGAAGGGGCCGCCGTGTGCGTCGTGAGCCGGCGCCGCGCCTGGGCGACCTTGAAGCCCTGCGCCTCGATGACCGCCCGGCACTGCTGGACGACGTCGCTCAGCGCCGGCCGGTCCTCGGCCCGGTGCGCGAGCATCGCCGTCAGCAGGGGCATCAGCTCGTCGGGGACCCCCGACAGGTCGGGAGCCGTCTCCGGGTCCGTGACCTGGTGGAAGAGGACGTGGATGTTCGCGGCCTGGTAGGGGAGGTGGCCGGAGACGGCGAACAGCATCACGGCGCCGAGCGCGTGCACGTCGACCGCGGGGGTCAGCGGCCGGTCGCCCCGCGCCTGTTCGGGCGCCATGCAGGCCGGGGTGCCGACCACGGCGTTGGGCGCGGTCAGGGACACGCTCGACTCGGCGAACACCGCGAGCCCGAAGTCGATGACCTTCGGTCCGTTGGGGCCGAGCAGCACGTTCGCGGGCTTGAGGTCACGGTGCAGCAGACCCTGCTTGTGCACGGTGGCGAGCGCTTCGGCGAGCGTCGCCCCGAGGGAGGCGGCGAGCAGCGAGGGAAGCGGGCCGTGCAGGGCCACATGTCGGCTCAGGTCGGGGCCCTCGATGTACTCGGTGGCCAGCCACGGCGGATCGGCCTCCGCGTCGGCGTCGAGCAGCGCCGCGATCCGCGCACCCCAGATCGTCTTGAGGATCTCCACTTCCTGGGCGAAGCGCTGCCGGGTCTCGGAGTCCACGACCGACGGCTTGATCACCTTGACGGCTGCGGGCTCCCCGCCGGGTGACTCGCCCAGGTACACCTGTCCCATGCCGCCGTGCCCGATGCGGCCGAGCAGCTCGTAGCCCCCCAGCTCGACGGGGTCATGCGGGCTCAGGGGGGCGATGTGCACGAGGGGCCTTTCTGCTCGTGAGCGGGAGGACGGAGCTGACGTGTCCGGTCGCACCGCACACGGTATCCGGCCGGAGACCGATGCCGTACGGGCGCGGAGACGGCCTGCTATCCGAGGTCGCGCCTGCGCTCCGCGAGGCAGCGGACCCACAGTTCGTGGGCCCGGCGTGCCTCGTGCGCCGATTCCCGGGCGAAGGCCTCGTCGGCGAAACCCACGGCCGCGACCTGCTCCACCACGTGGACGAGGTGCGCGGCCACCTCGCGGAGGCGTTCGGCGTGCGCCTCACGCAGCCGTGGCGCCAGCTCCTCCTCGCGGGCGGCAAAGGCCATCAGGTCGTCGAAACCCGCGTCGTCCGCGTACGCGGAAGGGAGAGCGGGCAGGTCCGCCCCGGTGAGACGGCATACCGCCGGCAGGGCGCGCTCGGCCGCCTCCTCCCGTCCGAGGACACGGTGCAGCAGTTCTCGGGCGCGGTCCGTGCCGCGGACGCGAGCGGAGACCGCGTCCAGGGCGTCCAGCTCCCGACCGACGCCCGGCTCGTCCTCCGCCGCGAGCAGGGCGCTCAGCCGGGCGGCGATCGCCCGGCCCGTGGCCGACGCGTCGTCGATGACGTCGTAGCAGGCGTCGAGCTCCTCGAAGGCGCGCTCCGCCGTGCGAATCGCGGCCGTCACCATGGCCAGGGTGTCACCGTCGAACCGGCCGACCGCCTGGGCGAGCTGCGCGGACGTCATGGACACTGCCGCCAGCAGGTCCTCGGTGTGCCGCTGCCTGGTCGGTCCGCTCGTCGTTCCGGTGCCCACCGTTCCCCCCTCGCCGTGCCGGTGCTCCGCTCCCGATCATGGACGTCGGCCGCCGTGCACGGCAACGTGCGGCCGGATCTGTGCCGGCCGAGGCGTCGGAGTTGGCCGGAAATACGCGAAGCGACGCCGAAGTGGATCACGAGCGCCCCACAATGCACCCGGCCGTACCCACCGACCCAAGGACACCGATGCTCGATTCGTACCCCGAGTTCCAGCTGGGCCTGCCGTACGGCGGGCCCACGGCCAGAGGCCGGCTGCTGACCGAGAACGGGACTAACGGCAGCCAGAAGATGGTGGTGCTCGCGGGCTCCCCGGCGCGACCCGACGTCGTCCCGTCGTTCCCGGAGAAGACGCCTTCCTCGTACCGCCTGCGCGAACGGCTCATCGCGGAAGGGGTGATACGCGAAA
Source organism: Streptomyces sp. NPDC126503 (assembly GCF_040302405.1). Taxonomy (NCBI): domain Bacteria; kingdom Bacillati; phylum Actinomycetota; class Actinomycetes; order Kitasatosporales; family Streptomycetaceae; genus Streptomyces; species Streptomyces sp. NPDC126503. The sequence goes on along the minus strand of NZ_JBEORS010000005.1, from coordinate 125,643 downwards.
CGTCCACGTGGCCGGGCTGGCTCGAAGTGGTCGAGGACGTGGAGTGCAACTCGCCCTCCGCGGCGGGGGAGATCCTCCTGGGTCGCAGCAGCAACGGGTGGATGGAGTGGAAGACCGAGGACGGCCGGCCGCTCGCCGACTTCCTCGGTCAGGTGTGGTCGGGTCCGAGTCGCGCCTGGCTGGTACGGGGGCCGCACTCGGCCGGCCCCGACCTGTTCCGGCGCGCGTGGCTCCCCGAAGGCAGGGTGTCCCTGACCGCCGCCCACCTGCGCCCCGCCGCCACTCAGGGCATCAGCAAGGAACAGCTGCGCACCTTCGTCGACGAGGACTACGGATCGGCGGCGACGTACACCGAGAAGCCGCAGCTCGTTGAGGAGCTGCACGCCTTCCTCTCCCGGATGCGGCCCGGCGACACGGTGTGCGCACTCTCCGATGGCCGGCTCCACACCGGGAAGATCACGGGCAACGTCGAGCACCTCGTCGCCGACGATGGAAGCCGCGTTCTCTGGCGCCCCGTGGAGTGGGGAGGCGACGGCTTCCCCTTGGACGAACTGCCGCAGGAACTGCGTCAGAAGCTCTCGTCGCGCCACGACGTGATCGACCTCACCACCGTCAAGGCCATCGTGGACGGCCTCGGGGTCAGCGACGAGGAGCTGGTGGAAGAAGCCCTGGCCGACGGCTCCGTGATCAGCGCCGAGCCCCTGGCCGTCACCGCCCGCCGCGACGTGGAGCTGCCCGAGCCCACCGAGGAACTGCGGAAGAAGCTCCACGTGCACCACCTCGCATGGCTGCAGGAGATCAGGCAACTGCTCCACGACGAGAAACAGTTGATCTTCTACGGGCCTCCCGGGACGGGCAAGACCTTCCTGGCGCAGGAGCTCGCCGAGTTCTTCGGCGGCGGGCCGGAGCAGGTCGAACTGGTCCAGTTCCACCCGTCGTACTCCTACGAGGACTTCTTCGAGGGCTTCCGCCCCCGCGAGGACCCCGGGACGCGTGAGGTCGCCTTCCGGCTCACGGCCGGCCCGCTGCGCGAATTCGCCGAACTGGCCAGCAGGGAGGGCAACCGGCACATCCCGCACTTCCTGGTCATCGACGAGATCAACCGGGCCAACCTCGCCAAGGTCTTCGGCGAGCTGTACTTCCTCCTCGAATACCGCGACCGGTCGGTGCGGCTGACCTACTCGGACGAGGACTTCTCCCTGCCCCGAAACCTCTTCGTCATCGGCACCATGAACACGGCCGACCGCTCGATCGCCCTCGTCGACGCGGCGATGCGCCGGCGCTTCGCGTTCGTCGAGCTGTCCCCGCGCATCGATCCCACCCGGGGGCTGCTGCGCTCCTGGCTGGAGTCGAAGGAGCAGGACCCCGAACCCGCGGACCTGCTCGACGCCCTCAACGCCCGCATCGACGACCCCGACTTCAAGATCGGACCGTCGTACCTGATGAAGACCGGCGTCTACCGCGAGGGCGGACTGGAACGGACCTGGCGGACCAAGATCCTTCCGCTCCTGGAGGAGCACCACTACGGCGAAGGCGTGGACATCGAGGGCCGCTACGGCCTGCCGGCCCTCCGCAGGGCGCTCGCGTCACGCACCACCTCGCCCGAACCGGGTGACGGGACCGACGCACAGTGACCTCCGACGTCCCGCTCGTCGAGCACGGACCCGCGCGCTCGGTCCGGCTCCCCGACGCCGTGGGCCGCGCACTGGCCGCGTCCAGAATCCTGGAAGAGGCCGGTCCGGACCCCTATGACCCGGGCGCCTGGCGACTGCGCGCCGGCAGCAGGGTGGGTGCCGTCACACTCACCGTCCCCGGAGGCGAAGGCGTCACGGTGCGGATCACCCCCAAGGTGCCGATCACCCGCCTGATCTTCCTGCTCGGCTACAGCAGCGACCCCCGGGGCTGGCGGGACGGCACCGTGCAACTGGCCGCGCACGACGACCTCCTCCCGGCGTTCGCGCACACCGTCGAGCGCCAGATCGACCGTGCACTGCGGCAGGGCTTGCTCCAGGGCTACCGGACGGCCGAGGAGTCGTCCCCCGTCGTACGCGGCCGGCTCCGCGAGTCCGAACAGATCCGCCGCCGATTCGGCATGCCCGTGCCCGCGGAGGTGACGTACGACGAATTCACCACGGACATCGCCGAGAACCGCCTCCTCCGCGCGGCTGTCGACCGGCTCCTGCGCCTCCCCGGTGTCCCCCGGACCGTACGTACGCGCCTGATGCACCAGCGGTCCCGGCTGGTGGACATCACACCGCTCACCCGGGGGCAGACACCACCCGCCTGGCATCCGACGCGGCTCAACACCCGCTACCACCCGGCGCTTCACCTCTCCGGAACGGTGCTGAGGGGATGGTCGGCCGAGCACCTGCCCGGGCAGCTGCGCATGAACGGATTCCTGTTCGACATGAACGGCATCTACGAGGACTTCATCTGTACGGCACTACGGGAGGCCATGCGCCCCTACGGTGGCAGAAGTGTCCTCCAGGCCCGGAACATCCACATGGACGAAGGGGATGCGATCGGCCTGCGACCCGATTTCGTCTGGTACGGAGAGTCCGGCACCCCGCTGATCGTCGCGGACGCCAAGTACAAGGCCCGCAGAAATCGCGGCTTTCCGAATGAGGACCTGTACCAAATGCTGGCCTACTGCACAGCCCTGGGGCTGCCGGAGGGGCACCTGGTGTACGCGAAGGGCAACGCTCCACACATCAGCCACCGTGTGCGACATGCCGGTACAGTCCTCCACCAGCATGCCATTGACCTGGAACAGCAGTCCGCGGGGTTGCTTGCCGAGATCGACGCGCTGGCTCGGCGCATGCTTCACGGCTCAGCAATGTCACGTCAGGGCAGCGCGCCCTCCGGGGTTCCTCGGACACCTGAGCCGGTGCATGGGGCGCATGGCTGAGCACGAGTTGGAGACAGCTCGCTGTACCGGGTCTCCTCCGACGGGGTGGCTGCTCCGCATCATTCTGATGACGTATCACATGGAGCACCGAACCCGGTAGTCTCCCGATCTCGAACCAAAGTCCCAGACAAGTTCCACAGACGCCGACGAGTCCCCTCCTGGCTCACATACGTGCAGGTCAGGAGGGGATTAGTGGCATTGCATCCGAGGCTGCTCAGATGTCCCGGAAGATCTCGATCTGCGCCCCCACCGAGTTCAACCGCTCCGCCAGGTCCTCGTACCCCCGGTTGATGACGTAGACGTTCCGCAGCACCGAGGTGCCCTCCGCCGCCATCATCGCGAGCAGGACGACCACGGCCGGGCGCAGCGCCGGGGGGCACATCATTTCGGCGGCGCGCCAGCGGGTGGGGCCCTCGACCAGGACGCGGTGGGGGTCGAGGAGCTGGAGGCGGCCGCCGAGGCGGTTGAGGTCGGTGAGGTAGATGGCCCGGTTGTCGTAGACCCAGTCGTGGATGAGGGTCTTGCCCTGGGCGGTGGCCGCGATGGCCGCGAAGAAGGGGACGTTGTCGATGTTGAGGCCCGGGAAGGGCATCGGGTGGATCTTGTCGATCGGCGCCTCCAGCTTGGAGGGGCGGACCGTCAGGTCGACGAGGCGGGTGCGGCCGTTGTCGGCGGCGTACTCGGGGGAGCGGTCGTGGTCGAGGCCCATCTCCTCCAGGACCGCGAGCTCGATCTCCATGAACTCGATCGGGACCCGGCGGATCGTCAGCTCCGACTCCGTGACGACCGCGGCGGCCAGCAGGCTCATCGCCTCGACCGGGTCCTCGGAGGGGGAGTAGTCGACGTCGACGTCGATCTGCGGCACGCCGTGCACGGTGAGGGTGGTGGTGCCGATGCCGTCGACCCGTACGCCGAGCGCCTCCAGGAAGAAGCAGAGGTCCTGGACCATGTAGTTGGAGGAGGCGTTGCGGATGACGGTCACGCCGTCGTGGCGGGCCGCGGCCAGCAGGGCGTTCTCGGTGACCGTGTCCCCGCGCTCGGTCAGCACGATGGGGCGGTCGGGGGAGACGGACCGTTCCACGCGCGCGTGGTACAGCCCCTCGGTGGCGGTGATCTCCAGGCCGAAGCGGCGCAGCGCGATCATGTGCGGCTCGATCGTGCGCGTACCGAGGTCGCAGCCGCCGGCGTACGGCAGCTTGAAGCGGTCCAGGCGGTGCAGCAGCGGGCCGAAGAACATGATGATGGAGCGGGTGCGGATGGCGGCCTCCGCGTCGATGGACTCCATGTCCAGCTCTGCCGGCGGCACGATCTCCAGGTCCACGCCGTCGTTGATCCAGCGGGTGCGGACGCCGATGGAGTTCAGCACCTCCAGGAGGCGGAAGACCTCCTCGATGCGGGCCACGCGGCGCAGGACGGTGCGGCCCTTGTTGAGCAGGGAGGCGCAGAGCAGCGCGACACAGGCGTTCTTGCTCGTCTTGACGTCGATGGAGCCGGAGAGACGGCGGCGGCCGACGACGCGCAGGTGCATGGGCCCGGAGTAGCCGAGGGACACGATCTCGCTGTCGAGGGCTTCACCGATGCGGGCGATCATCTCAAGGCTGATGTTCTGGTTGCCGCGTTCGATCCGATTGACGGCGCTCTGGCTGGTGGCCAGTGCTTCGGCGAGCTGCGTCTGCGTCCAGCCACGGTGCTGGCGGGCGTCACGGATGAGCTTGCCGATACGTACGAGGTAGTCGTCTGCCATGGCGTCACGTTATCTCAGATATGAGATGAGACGATCATTGGGGTGGTTCATCCGGGTGGCGTGTCGTGCGCGATCGGGTGGCGCGGTTCGTACAGCGGCAGTTCGGTGCCGCTCGGCAGCCGTACCGCCGCGAGGAGGCCCCACCCCTGGTCGCTGATGGGCCGTGAGATGTGCGCCCCGCGGTCCTCCAGGGTCGTGAGGGTGGCCGCGACGTCCTCGCACATGAGGTACACCTCGTGCTGCGGCTCCCCGTCCGTGGGGTGCACCGCGATCTCGGCCGGCGGCAGCCGGAAGATCAGCCAGCCGCGCCCGGCGTCCACGTGGTCGAAGCCGACGACGTCCTTGAGGAAGTCGCGGTCCGCCTCGGCGTCCCGGGTGTAGAGAATCACATGCGCGCCGCTGAACATGTTCCGATCCTCGGCCCGCCCCGGGGTGGCGGCAATCCTTCCGCGTCCGTCCGGGTTCGTCCCGCTCTGTCGCCGCGCGGTCCGGCCCCACCGCCCGCGCGCCCCGTACGCGCGGGGAGAACGCGCGCGGCCGGGCATGACCGGACGCCGTGGATGCACTAGAGTTATCTCGACATCGAGATAACTGCTTACGGCGCACTGCGGCCGCCTGCCCGGTAAGGGCTACCTAACTTAGCCTTACCTTAGCGGATCGGCGAGGAGTCGTGGCGGCAGCATGACGGTAGTACGCGCACTTTGATGAAGGAGACTGTCGTGTCGGCGAACAGCTTCGACGCCCGCAGCACGCTGCGCGTGGGCGACGAGTCGTACGAGATCTTCCGCCTGGACAAGGTGGAGGGCTCGGCCCGGCTCCCCTACAGCCTGAAGGTTCTGCTGGAGAACCTGCTCCGCACCGAGGACGGCGCGAACATCACCGCCGACCACATCCGCGCCCTGGGCAACTGGGACTCGCAGGCCCAGCCGAGCCAGGAGATCCAGTTCACGCCGGCCCGCGTGATCATGCAGGACTTCACCGGTGTGCCCTGTGTCGTCGACCTCGCCACCATGCGCGAGGCCGTCAAGGAGCTCGGCGGCGACCCGGCGAAGATCAACCCGCTGGCCCCGGCCGAGCTGGTCATCGACCACTCCGTCATCGCCGACAAGTTCGGCACCGCGGACGCCTTCGGCCAGAACGTCGAGCTGGAGTACGGCCGCAACAAGGAGCGCTACCAGTTCCTGCGCTGGGGCCAGACCGCCTTCGACGAGTTCAAGGTCGTCCCGCCCGGCACCGGCATCGTCCACCAGGTCAACATCGAGCACCTGGCCCGCACCGTCATGGTCCGGAACGGCCAGGCGTACCCCGACACCCTCGTCGGCACCGACTCCCACACCACCATGGTCAACGGCCTCGGTGTGCTCGGCTGGGGCGTCGGCGGCATCGAGGCCGAGGCCGCCATGCTCGGCCAGCCGGTCTCCATGCTCATCCCGCGCGTCGTCGGCTTCAAGCTGACCGGTGAGCTCCCCGCCGGCACCACCGCCACCGACCTGGTGCTGACCATCACCGAGATGCTGCGCAAGCACGGTGTCGTCGGCAAGTTCGTCGAGTTCTACGGCGAGGGCGTCGCCGCCACCTCGCTGGCGAACCGCGCCACCATCGGCAACATGTCGCCGGAGTTCGGCTCCACCGCCGCCATCTTCCCGATCGACGGCGAGACCCTGAACTACCTCAAGCTCACCGGCCGCTCCGAGCAGCAGGTCGCGCTCGTCGAGGCGTACGCCAAGGAGCAGGGCCTCTGGCTCGACCCGGCCGCCGAGCCCGACTTCTCCGAGAAGCTGGAGCTCGACCTCTCCACCGTCGTCCCGTCGATCGCCGGCCCGAAGCGTCCGCAGGACCGCATCGTCCTCGCCAACGCCGCCGAGCAGTTCGCCAAGGACGTCCTCAACTACGTCGACGTCCCGGCCGCCGAGGCCGGCACCGCCGCCTCCCCGGTGGACGAGGCGAGCGTCGAGTCCTTCCCGGCCTCCGACGCCCCCGCCTACGGCAGCCAGGAGAACGGCGCGGGCGCCCCGCAGCACGCCGAGGGCACCGGCGCCGCCGTCCCGTCGAACCCGGTCCAGGTCACCGCTCCCGACGGCTCGACGTACACGCTGGACCACGGCGCCGTCACCGTCGCCGCGATCACCTCCTGCACCAACACCTCGAACCCGTACGTCATGGTCGCCGCCGCGCTCGTCGCGAAGAAGGCCGTGGAGAAGGGCCTGACCCGCAAGCCGTGGGTCAAGACCACCCTCGCCCCGGGCTCGAAGGTCGTCACCGACTACTTCGACAAGGCGGGCCTCACCCCGTACCTCGACAAGGTCGGCTTCAACCTCGTCGGTTACGGCTGCACCACCTGCATCGGCAACTCCGGCCCGCTGCCGGAGGAGGTCTCCCAGGCCGTCAACGAGCACGACCTCGCGGTCACCTCGGTCCTCTCCGGCAACCGGAACTTCGAGGGCCGCATCAACCCCGACGTCAAGATGAACTACCTGGCCTCCCCGCCGCTGGTCGTCGCGTACGCCCTCGCGGGTTCCATGAAGGTGGACATCACCAAGGACGCGCTGGGCACCGACACCGAGGGCAACCCGGTGTTCCTCAAGGACATCTGGCCGACCGAGGCCGAGGTCAACGACGTCGTGGCCAGCGCCATCGGCGAGGACATGTTCAACAAGTCCTACCAGGACGTCTTCGCGGGCGACGCCCAGTGGCAGGCGCTGTCGATCCCGACCGGCAACACCTTCGAGTGGGACCCGGAGTCGACCTACGTCCGCAAGCCCCCGTACTTCGAGGGCATGACGATGGAGACCACCCCGGTCAAGGACATCACGGGCGCCCGCGTGCTCGCGAAGCTCGGCGACTCGGTCACCACCGACCACATCTCCCCGGCCGGTGCCATCAAGGCCGACACCCCGGCCGGCCAGTACCTCACCGAGCACGGTGTGGAGCGTCGTGACTTCAACTCCTACGGCTCGCGCCGTGGCAACCACGAGGTCATGATCCGCGGCACGTTCGCCAACATCCGCCTGCGCAACCAGATCGCGCCGGGCACCGAGGGCGGCTACACCCGCGACTTCACGCAGGAGGGCGGCCCGGTCTCCTTCATCTACGACGCCTCGCAGAACTACCAGGCCGCCGGCACCCCGCTGGTGATCCTGGGCGGCAAGGAGTACGGCTCCGGTTCGTCCCGCGACTGGGCGGCCAAGGGCACGGCCCTCCTCGGCGTCAAGGCCGTCATCACCGAGTCGTACGAGCGCATCCACCGCTCGAACCTCATCGGCATGGGCGTCCTCCCGCTCCAGTTCCCGGCCGGCGAGTCGGCCGACTCGCTGGGCCTGACCGGCGAGGAGACCTTCTCCATCACCGGCATCACCGAGCTGAACGAGGGCACCACCCCCAGCACGGTCAAGGTCACCACCGACACCGGTGTCGAGTTCGACGCGGTCGTCCGCATCGACACCCCCGGTGAGGCCGACTACTACCGCAACGGCGGCATCATGCAGTACGTGCTGCGGAACCTGATCCGCGGCTGACCCGGTCCCGGCCGGCCGGTCGGCGAAACGGGACGGGCCCCGCTCCTCGGAAGAGGAGCGGGGCCCGTTCGTTCGTTCACACGCGCGGGGCGCGGATCAGAACATCAGGCGGTACGTGTTCCAGCCGGTGCCGAGCTTGACGCGCGGCTTGAAGGCGGGAGCGGTGGTGCCGGTGCCCTTGTAGAGCCACAGGTTGCCGGAACCGTCGCGGGCGAGCACGTCGGCCACGCCGTCGATGTCCACGTCACCGGTGGAGACCACCGTGTTGTAGATGCCCCAGCCGGTGCCGACCTTGACGCGCGGGCCGAAGGGGGCGTTGTAGTTGCCGGTGCCCTTGTACAGCCACAGGTTGCCGGAACCGTCACGGGCGATCACGTCGGCCTTGCCGTCGTTGTTCAGGTCGCCCTTGCCGGTGATGGCGTTGTAGATGTTCCAGCCGGTGCCGACCTTGACGCGGGGCGCGAGACGCCCGTTGCCGTACCCGAGGTACAGGTACAGGTTGCCCGAACCGTCACGGGTCAGCAGGTCGTCCGCGGCGGCACCGCCGAGGCTGGCCGTGGAGACGACCGTGTTGAAGGTGCCCCAGCCGCTGCCCAGGTTGACCGGGTCGGCGTTCCACTCCAGCCAGTACAGCGTGCCGTAGGACACGATCCAGGCACCGTCCGAGACGCCGTCGGCGTCCTGGTCGACCTGGGTGGCCTTGCTGACGCTGTTCCAGCCGGAGCCGACGGACTCGCGGGCGTCGAAGCCGCCCGAGCCGTTCGGCCAGTACGACCAGAGGCCGCCGTTGCGGTCGGCGGCGCGCAGCTCGCCGATGGCGGCGTCGGCCGCGGACTCGGCGGCGAAGGTGCCCGCGCCCGGGGTGGCCTTCTCGGCCGCGGCGGAGGTCTTGCCGACCGGCGCCGGCGCGTCCGCGGCGACCGCGGCGGTGGTGGTGCCCACGAGCGCCGCGGTGATCGCCGCGACGGTGACACGGGACAGGATGCCCGTGCGGTTCAGGCCAGTGGAGTTGGCCACGTAGTTCTCCTGAGAGGAAGACGAAAGGAAAGGTTCCGCCACCGGCGCGTCACCCGGACGGCCGACAGCGGAAACCTTATGATCCAGGATCGTTCTCATCAGATCTTCACAGGTCAACTGGTTTGTGACACAACTGTTTCGATCCCGGACTTATATCCCTTTTGTCAGCGCAGAAGCTCCACTTCGGCCAGCCGGGACGTGCCGTCCGCCACCAGCCGGTACGCCGTGTATGAGCCGGGCGCGGCGATCGTGAAGGTCCGCGTCTGCCGGTCCCAGACGAAGGACTCGCCCGCCCTGCGGTCCAGATCGGTCCAGCGCGCCCCGTCCGCGGAGCCCTGCAGCACCCAGCCGGAGGGCGCGTCCGCCCGCGCCGCCGAGGTCAGCGTGTAGCGGACCGCCCGGGTCGGGCCCGTCACCGGCAGCGGCTCCGCCGTGACGGCGGCCGAGGTCGCCGAGGTGTCGTCGGTGAGCGGACCCGTCCGGGCCAGCGCGTCCGACGGCGGGGCCGGCACCCGGTCGTCCCGTGCGATCGAGGCGGGCGCCGCGCCCGGCCCCGTACCCCAGGACGAGGGCCGCGGGCCCATGTCGAAGCGCAGGGTGCCGCCGCGCGCCAGCAGGTCGTGGGGGAGGGCCGTCGAGTTCCAGGCGCGGCCGTTCACCGTGACGCCCTGGACGTAGACGTTCCGGGCACTGTTGCGGGGAGCCTCCACCACCAGCGTGCGGCCGTTGTCCATCCGGACGGTGGCCTTCCGGAAGAGGGGCGAGCCGATCGCGTACTCCCCGCCGCCCATCACCAGCGGGTAGAAGCCGAGCGCCGAGAAGAGGTACCAGGCCGACTGCTCGCCGTTGTCCTCGTCGCCGTGGTAGCCCTGCCCGATCTCGCTGCCGGTGTAGAGCCGGGACAGCACCTCGCGCACCTTCTCCTGCGTCTTCCAGGGCTGCCCGGCCGCGTCGTACATGTACGGCACGTGGTGCGCGACCTGGTTGGAGTGGCCGTACATGCCCATGCGGACGTCCCGGGCCTCGGTCATCTCGTGGATGACGCTGCCGTACGAGCCGGTGAACTCGGGGCTCGCCGTCTCGGGGGTGGAGAAGTAGGCGTCCAGCTTCTTCGCGAGACCGGCCCGCCCGCCGTACAGGTTCGCCAGGCCCCGCGAGTCCTGCGGGGCGGTGAAGGCGTAACCCCAGCCGTTGGTCTCGGTGTAGTCGTGCCCCCAGATCCGGGGGTCGTACGCGGCCGACGGCACCCGCCAGGCCCCCTTCGCGTCACGGCCCTGGAAGAAACCCGCCTCCGCGTCGAAGAGGGAGACGTACCCCTGGGCGCGGTCGCGGAAGTACGCCGCCTCCTCCTGGTACCGCTTCTTCCCGGTCTTCTCGTACAGCGCCTCGGCCATGCGGGAGATGCCGTAGTCGTTGAGGTAGCCCTCCAGGGACCAGGACAGGCCCTCGTGCGTCTCGGTGGAGGCGTAGCCGACGAAGGGCGAGGTGTCCATGCCCTTGCGGCCGACGCCCCGGTGCGGCGGGACGACGGTCGCGTTCTTCAGCGCCGCCTCGTACGCCGCCTCGGCGTCGAACTCCACGCCCTTGACGTACGCGTCGGCGAAGGCCACGTCGGAGGAGGTGCCGGTCATGAGGTCGGCGTAGCCGGGGGAGGACCAGCGGGAGATCCAGCCGCCGTCCTTGTACTGCTGTACGAAGCCGTCGACCAGCTCGCCCGCCTTCCGGGGCGTGAGGAAGGAGTAGGCCGGCCAGGTGGTGCGGTAGGTGTCCCAGAAGCCGTTGTTGACGTACGCCTCGCCGTCGACGATCTTCGCGCCGGTACGGGTCGGGGTGTCGGGTCCGGCCGGCGGGACGAAGGGGCTGGCGTAGCGCGGGCGCCCGTCCACCTGCTCGAAGGCGGAGTTGGGGTAGAGGTACAGCCGGTAGAGCCCGGAGTAGAGCGTGACGAGCTGGTCGTGGGTGGCGCCCTCGACGGTGACCCGGCCGAGCAGTGCGTCCCAGGCCTTCCGGGCCCGCTCGCGGACCCGCTCGAAGGAGGTGCCGTCCGGGATCTCCTGGGCGAGGTTCGCCTTGGCCTGCTCGACGGAGATGAGGGAGGTGGCGATCCGCAGGGTGACCGTGCGGTCCTCGCCCGCGTCGAGGCGCAGCCGGCCCCGGACGCCCTCGGCCGCCGCGTCGGTGACCGGCGCGTCGAGGACGCCGTACACGAACATGCGTCCGGCGCCGGTGGACAGGCCGCTTCTGACGTCGGAGTACCCGGTGAAGGAGCGGGTGGCCGGATCGAGGGTCAGACCGCCCGCGTCGGTGACGTTGTCGAGCACGAGGCTCGCGTCCTCACCCGGATAGGTGAACCGCATCATGGCCGCGTGGTCGGTGGGCGTGACCTCGGCGCGCAGCCCGTTCTCGAAGGTGACGCCGTAGAGGTACGGCCTGGCGGTCTCGCGGGCGTGCCGGAAGGGCAGCGCCCGGGCCGCCTTGCCGGTGGGGACGTCACCGGCCGCCGCCGAGGGCATCACCTGGAAGGTCTGCCGGTCGCCCATCCACGGGCTCGGCTGGTGGCTCGCGGAGAAGGCCTGGAGCGTGGGCAGGTTGTCGGCGTCGTTGCCGCGCGCGTACTCGTACAGCCAGCTCTGGGAGGAGGCGTTGGTGACCGGCGTCCAGAAGGTGAAGCCGTGGGGGACGGCGGTCGCGGGGAAGGTGTTGCCGCGCGAGAAGGCGCCGCTGGAGTTCGTGCCGCGGGTGGTCGACACGTAGTCGGAGAGGTGCTCCGGGCGGGGCTCGGGCCGCGTGGCGCCGATCCTCAGGTCGTCGATCCAGCCCTGGAACTTCGCCGGCCCCTTGGGGGAGTCGTACGCGACGAGGATCCGGTCCACGGTCCTGCCGGCCGCGACGGCGCCGATCCGGGAGCTGACCCGGTTCCACTGGTTGACGTACAGCCGCTTGGCCTCGGCCTGCCCGCGCGGGGTGAGCGGCCCGCCGTGGGCGTCGACGGCGCCCAGGTCACTCAGATAGGTGCCGTCGGTGAAGGCCAGGTCGACCGCCACGTGCGTGGCCGGATAGTTCAGGTCGGTCTCGTTCATCGCCGGGAAGACGAGGTAGGACAGCTCGGTGTCCGGGCGGACCGGGGTGTGCACGTCGACGACCTTGTTGTACGCGTAGGCCCGGCCGTCAGCGCGGTGGGTGCCCGCGTAGCGCAGCGCCCGGCGGCCGGTGAAGCCGGCGGCGGCCTTGGCGGTGGGGGAGCCGAGCGGGCCGCGGTCGACGTCGGTGCGCATCTCCTTGGGCACGGGGGCGGAGGTGTCCCCGTTCGAGAACTGAACGTCCGCCAGCTGGGTGAGCCCGGCGCCGTGGTTCGCGGTGATCTCGAGCCGGTAGTGGGCGTAGGCGGTGCCGCGCGTCGGGAGGTCGTAGGTTCGGGTCTCGAACCGTTTCGCGAAGTCCTCGCCCGTCCGGGTGTCGAGGACGGTCCACTCCTCGCCGTCGGCCGAGCCCTTGAGCGTCCAGTCCCGGGGGTCCCGCTCGGCGGCGTCGTTGGCGGAGGTCAGGGCGTAGGAGGCGAGGGCGACGGGCGAGTCCAGGTCGAACTCGATCCAGGCGGTGGGGGCGAAGACCAGCCATTTCGTACCGGGCTGGAGGTCGATCAGGTTCTCCTTGGTCTCGCCCGCGCCCGCGTGTTCCCCGCTGGCGCGCAGCCCGGTGACGCGGTCCGTGACGTTGCCGGGGATGCCGCTCGCGAAGCCGCCGTCGACGCCGGAGGCGCGCTCGGTGCCGTCGGGGGCCGTCTCCACCGTGTTCCGCCAGGTCGGTGGGGTTTCGTCCGCCTCGAAGGAGGTGTGGAACTCCCGGTCCGGTTTCTCCGCCGGGCCGGGGAGTGCCTGAGCCGCCGGGGCCAGGGCGGGGAATGAGGTCAGGATCAGGGCCGCCGACGCGGCGAGCGCAAGCGCTCTCGGGCCACCGGGCCGGGGCCGCGATCGGGGAGGGAATCCGGTCTGCATGCGGTGTCGTCGCTCCTGCCGCTGGTCTTGGACAACGTTGTCAGATCCATGGCGCAGACTCCAGTAGGGGTCAAGTCGCACAGCGTGTCAAGGGTGTTGGCGGTGAATGGCGGGACGAAACGCCGCAGATACGTGGTGCTCCTCCCCGAGGTCTCAACTCGGGAAAGATGGCTGCCGAAACCTGCTTTCGATCTTGCTCCGGCGAAGGGAAGTGGACTATACCTGTCGGCGTCCCGCCGGTCGTATCCATCGACGACGGCCCGACGCCTGCACGACCCAGCAATTGACCGCGGTGGCGGGGCCCTTCGCCTGTGGCGAGAGTACGGGTGACCGGTACACCGCCTGAGTCCTGAATGAAGGCGAGGACTTGAGCATGGGATCCACCTCCGCCCGCACCAGTGAGGGCCTCGGCCGTCGCGACCTCATCAAGCGTTCCGCCGCGATCGGCCTCATCTCCGTGCCGACCATGGGCTTCCTGTCGGCCTGTGCCAGCGGTGGCGGCAGCGGGAACGAGAAGGTCGAGAAGGGCACGAAATCCGACAAGAACCCGCTCGGGGTGAACGAGTCGGCGCCGCTCGATTTCGTCCTCTTCGACGGTGGTTTCGGCCAGCAGTACGCCAAGGACGCGATCAAGCTCTACGAGAAGAATTACCCCGGGGCCACGGTCAAGTTCACGCCCACCCAGAAGATCACCACCGAGCTCCAGCCCCGCTTCAACGGCGGCAACCCGCCGGACCTCATCGACAACTCCGGCGCCGAGCAGATGGACATGGGCGTCCTCGTCGGCCAGAAGCAGCTGGCCGACCTCACGCCCCTCCTGGACGCCCCCTCCGTCGACGACCCGAAGAAGAAGGTCCGCGACACCCTGCGGCCCGGCATCGTCGAGATGGGCCAGTTCGACGGCGCCCCCGTCTGGGTCCTCTACTACGCCTACACCGTCTACGGCGTCTGGTACTCGCAGAAGCTGCTCGACTCGCTCGACGCGAAGTACCCCGAGACCTGGGACGAGATGCTGGCCGTCTGCGAGAAGGCCAAGAGGAAGGGCATCGCGGGCTGGACGTACGCGGGCAAGCACCCGTACTACGTCCCCTTCTCCCTCTACCCGATGATCGGCAAGGTCGGCGGCCGCGAGGTGCTCGACGCCATCGACAACCTGGAGCCGAAGGCCTGGGAGCACCCGGCCGTCAAGGCCTGCTTCGAGGCGTACTACGAGCTGGTCCGCAAGGGCTACATCCTCCAGGGCACCCCCGGCCTCGACCACATCCAGTCGCAGACCGCCTGGACCGAGGGCAAGGCCCTCTTCATCCCGAACGGCTCCTGGGTCGAGAACGAGGCGGCCAAGACCATGCCGGCCGACTTCGGCCTGGCCCTCTCCGCCCCGACCGGCCTTGACTCCTCCGACAAGATGCCCTTCGGCACGATCTGGGCCTCCGGCGGCGAGCCCTTCATCGTCCCGGCCAAGGCGAAGAACGCCGAGGGCGGCATGGAGCAGCTGCGCATCATGCTCAGCGAGGCCTCCTCCAAGAACTTCACCCAGTCGGTGAAGTCCCTGACCGCCTTCAACGGCGGCACCGACGGCATCGAGCTGACCCCGGGCCTGAAGTCCGGCGTCGCCGCCCTGGAGAAGGCCGGCCAGAACGTCGTCAACCCGCGGCTGCAGGACTGGTACGTCGCCCTGCAGAAGGAGAAGATCGGTGTCGCCGGCATCGGCGAGATGATGGCGGGCCGCGCGACCCCCGCCGAGACGATCAAGAAGATCCAGAAGTTCGCCGACGACGCGGCCAAGGACCCGAACATCAAGCACTACAAGCACCAGTGAGCAGCGCCGGGGCCCCTTCCCGCCGACCGGGAGCGGGCCCCGGAACCTTCGCGCGCGGCACCGGCGGCGCGCCTCGGCGGGAAAGATCGGGGTCGGTAGGAATGCAACACGGCAAGTACCGTTTCATCGTGGGGTTCCTGGCGATCCCCCTCGCGCTCTACGCGCTGTTCGTCATCTGGCCGTTCATCCAGTCCATCTACTACTCGTTCACGGACTGGACCGGGCTCAGTCCGGAATTCTCGATGGTCGGCTTCGACAACTACAGCCGGATGCTGGACGACGAGATCTTCTGGAAATCGCTCCAGCACAGCCTGACCTTCGCCGTGGTGCTGCCGCTGGTGACCGTCGGCCTCGCCCTGTTCTTCGCCTTCATGCTGAATGTCGGGGGCCGCCGCCGCAAGGGAGCGGCCGTCGCGGGCGTGCGCGGATCGTCGTTCTACAAAATCGTGTACTTCTTCCCGCAGGTGCTGTCCATCGCGATCGTGGCGCTCCTCTTCCAGTTCGCGTACAACCCGAACAGCGGCGCCATCAATTCCGCCCTCGAACTCGTCGGCCTCGGCAGTGTCCGGCCCGACTGGCTGGGCGACCCGGATCTCGCCCTCATGTGCGTGATGGTCGTCCTCGTCTGGTCCACCGTCGGATTCTTCGTCGTCCTCTTCTCGGCGGGCATGGCGTCCATTCCGAGGGACTTCTACGAGGCCGCCCTGCTCGACGGTGCCAACCGCTTCACCACCTTCTTCAGGATCACCCTGCCGCTGCTCTGGGACACCGTGCAGTCCGGCTGGATCTACATGGGCATCCTGGCGCTCGGCGCGGAGTCCTTCGCCGTGGTCCAGATCATGACCGTCGGCCCCAACGGCGGCGGGCCCGACTACTCGACGATCGTCCTGCCGCTGTACGTGTACCAGAAGGCGTTCCGGGACGGTCAGGCCGCCTACGCAACGACCATCGGCGTCGCCCTCCTCCTGCTCACGCTCGCCTTCGCGGCGGTCGTGATGAAGGTCGGCCGGCGCGAGCGGCTGGAGTTCTGATGAAGATCACCGAAACTGCCTCCACCGACGTCGAGAAGACCCCCGGCCCCCCGGCGGGCG
This sequence comes from Streptomyces sp. NPDC126503, assembly GCF_040302405.1. Taxonomy (NCBI): domain Bacteria; kingdom Bacillati; phylum Actinomycetota; class Actinomycetes; order Kitasatosporales; family Streptomycetaceae; genus Streptomyces; species Streptomyces sp. NPDC126503. Next base: position 109,554 of record NZ_JBEORS010000005.1, on the reverse strand, counting down.
GCGGCGCCCTGCCCGCCGGCGCCACGGCCCCCGCCGCCGTCAAGGAGCCCAGGGGCGAGGGCGGGGTCCTCAACGTCTTCTCGCACGGGGTCCTGATCATCTGGGCGATCATGGTGGTCATGCCGCTGCTCTGGGCGGTCATGACCTCCTTCAAGACCGACCGGGCGATCTTCACCTCGCCGTGGTCGCTCCCGGACCGGCTCCACTTCGAGAACTGGTCGCGCGCCTGGACCGAGGCGCACATGGGCGACTACTTCATGAACACGATCGTGGTGGTGGGCGGCTCGCTCCTCGGCACGCTGCTGTTCGGCTCGATGGCCGCCTACGTCCTCGCCCGTTTCGACTTCCCGGGCAACCGCTTCCTCTACTTCCTCTTCATCGGCGGGATGAGCTTCCCGATCATCCTGGCGCTCGTGCCCCTGTTCTACGTCATGCAGAACATGGCCCTGCTGAACACCCCGCACGGCCTGATCCTGGTCTACATCGCGTACTCGCTGCCCTTCACGGTCTTCTTCCTCACGGCCTTCTTCCGCACCCTGCCGACCTCGGTGGCGGAGGCGGCCTTCGTGGACGGCGCCTCGCACACCCGGACCTTCTTCCAGGTGATGCTGCCGATGGCGAAGCCGGGCCTGATCAGCGTCGGCATCTTCAACTTCCTCGGCCAGTGGAACCAGTACCTGCTGCCGACCGTGCTCAACACCGAGCAGGACCAGAAGGTGCTCTCCCAGGGCCTGGTGCAGCTCGCCGTCAGCCAGGGCTACAAGGGCGACTGGTCCGGCCTCTTCGCCGGCCTCGTCATGGCCATGCTGCCGGTGCTGGCCGCGTACATCATCTTCCAGCGGCAGGTGGTGGCGGGACTCACCGCCGGCGCGGTGAAGTGACGCGGCGGTCCAGGACCGACCGGCCCGGGGCCCCCGGCGCGCACGGCGCGCCGGGGGCCCCGTCCGTGCTGTGACACCCACCGCCCCGCCTCTTCAAGGTCTTGACGGGGACCAAGCCGAAAGCGTCCCCTTAGAGTTCACATGTTGGAGAAAACGGCAGGAGTGAGTGAGTCGATGGAGACTCCCGGGTCGCAGACGTCTCTGCACAGGGCCAATCTCGAACGGGTCGTCCGGGCGGTGCGCATGGCCGGGTCGCTTACCCAGGCGGAGATCGCCCGGGCGACGGGCCTGTCCGCCGCCACGGTCTCCAACATCGTGCGCGAGCTCAAGGACGGCGGGACCGTCGAGGTCACGCCCACCTCCGCCGGGGGCCGCCGCGCCCGCAGCGTCTCGCTCTCCGGGGACGCGGGCATCGTCATCGGCGTCGACTTCGGCCACACCCACCTGCGGGTCGCCGTCGGCAACCTCGCCCACCAGGTCCTCGCCGAGGAGGCCGAGCCGCTCGACGTCGACGCCTCCGCCGCGGAGGGCTTCGACCGGGCGGAACAGCTGGTCACGCGGCTGATCGAGGCCACCGGCATCGGCCGGGACAAGGTCATCGGCGTCGGACTCGGTGTGCCCGGCCCCATCGACGTCTCCTCCGGGACGCTCGGCTCGACCTCGATCCTGCCGGGCTGGAGCGGCATCAACCCCGCCGAGGAGCTCTCGGCCCGCCTCGGCGTCCCCGTGCACGTCGACAACGACGCCAACCTCGGCGCCCTCGGCGAACTGGTCTGGGGCAGCGGCCGGGGCGTGAAGGACCTCGCGTACATCAAGGTGGCCAGCGGCGTCGGAGCGGGTCTGGTGATCGACGGCCGGGTCTACCGGGGCCCGGGCGGCACGGCCGGCGAGATCGGGCACATCACCCTGGACGAGTCCGGCCCCGTCTGCCGCTGCGGCAACCGGGGCTGCCTGGAGACCTTCACCGCCGCCCGCTACGTGCTGCCGCTGCTCCAGCCCAGCCACGGCCCGGACCTCACCATGGAGCGGGTCGTCCAGCTGGCCCGCGAGGGCGACCCGGGCTGCCGCCGGGTCGTCGCCGACGTGGGCCGGCACATCGGCAGCGGCATCGCCAACCTCTGCAACCTGCTCAATCCCAGCCGGGTGGTGCTCGGCGGGGACCTGGCGGAGGCCGGCGAGCTGGTCCTCGGGCCCATCAGGGACTCCGTCTCGCGGTACGCGATCCCCAGCGCCGCCCGGCAGCTCTCGCTCGCGCAGGGCGCCCTCGGCGGGCGCGCCGAGGTACTGGGGGCCCTTGCCCTGGTGCTCAACGAGATGGGGGACTCGACGCTGCTGCGCAGCGCGGGGAGCGCACTGCCCGCCGCCGCGGCCCTGGCCACGCCTGCCTTCACTTAGATTACGAACGGCACCGTTGTCATCTCGTTAAGGATTTACTTCTTGACGTCGATCGTGCGGCCGAGTTGACTTCGTGCCACCTCGGCCGCAACGTCGCGGCCTCGTCAGGGAGGCAACCCCACATGAACGCAAGGACGCGTCGCGTCGTCATAGGCACGGCCGCGGTCTCGATGGCCCTCTCGCTCGCCGCCTGTGGCAAGGCCGGCGACGGCGGCTCGGACGGCGGCGGTGACGGCAAGACCATCGGTCTGCTCCTGCCGGAGAACAAGACCACGCGTTACGAGACCTTCGACCGCCCGATCATCGAGGCGAAGATCAAGGCCCTGTGCGGCGACTGCGAGGTCAAGTACAACAACGCCGCGCAGGACACCGAGACCCAGAAGAAGCAGTTCGACGCGCTCGTCACCCAGGGCGTGAAGGTGATCATCCTCGACTCGGTCGACTACAAGGCCACCAAGTCCTGGGTGCAGCAGGCCGAGAAGAAGGGCGTCAAGGTGGTCGCGTACGACCGCCTGGCCGAGGGCCCGATCTCCGCCTACGTCTCCTACGACAACGAGAAGATCGGCCGCCTCCAGGGCGAGGCGCTGGTGAAGGCGCTCGGCGCCAAGGCCAAGGACGCCAACGTTGTCATGATCAACGGCTCGCCGACCGACCCGAACGCCCCGCTGTTCAAGAAGGGCGCCCACAGCGTCCTCGACACCGGCGTGAAGAAGGTCGTCTACGAGCAGGACATCCCGGACTGGTCCCCGGACGAGGCCAACAAGAAGATGGGCGCCGCCATCGACTCCCTGGGCAAGAACGGCTTCCAGGGCGTCTACTCGGCCAACGACGGCATGGCCGGCGGCATCATCACCGCCCTCAACAAGCAGGGCGTCAAGGTCCCGGTCGGCGGCCAGGACGCCGAGCTCGCCGGTCTGCAGCGCATCCTCAAGGGCGACCAGGCGTTCACCATCTACAAGCAGATCAAGCCGGAGGCCGAGACCACCGCCGAGATCGCGGTGCGCCTCCTCAAGGGCGAGAAGATCGACGACCTGGTTCCCACCAAGGTCACCAGCCTGACCGGCGAGTTCAAGGACATCCCGGCGAAGCTGTACGACGCGCAGATCGTGACCAAGGAGAACATCGCCTCCACGATCGTCGCCGACGGCGTCTACAAGGCCGCCGACATCTGCACCGCCGAGTACAAGGCGGCCTGCGACGCGGCCGGCGTCAAGTAACGCCCCCGGCCCGTCCCGGAACCGGTCCGGCGCGCCCCGCCCCGTCCGACGCCCCGCAAGCGGGGGCGGGGACGCCGGACTCACCACCCCCCTGGTGCTCTCGCACCCCCCTTGTGCTCCCGCACCTCATCCCCGCCGGTCAGGCGGCAAGGAGATGATTCACGTGTCCGCTACGCCCGTGCTGGCGTTGCGCGGGGTCTCCAAGCGGTTCGGCGCCGTCCAGGTGCTCACCGACGTCGATCTGGAGATCCATGCCGGAGAGGTCGTCGCCCTCGTCGGCGACAACGGCGCCGGCAAGTCGACCCTCGTCAAGACCATCTCGGGTGTCCACCCGATCGACGAGGGCGTCATCGAGTGGGAGGGCCGCCCGGTCCAGCTCACCAAGCCCCACGACGCCCAGAACCTCGGCGTCGCGACCGTCTACCAGGACCTCGCGCTCTGCGACAACCTCGACGTCGTCGCCAACCTCTTCCTCGGCAGCGAGCTGGCCTCGGCCTCCGTCCTCGACGAGATCGCGATGGAGAAGCGGGCCCGGGAGCTCCTGGACACCCTGTCCATCCGGATCCCCAGCGTCCGTATCCCCGTCGCCGCCCTCTCCGGCGGACAGCGCCAGGTCGTGGCCATCGCCCGCGCCCTGATCGGCGACCCGAAGATCGTCATCCTCGACGAGCCCACCGCCGCCCTCGGCGTCGAGCAGACCGCACAGGTGCTCGACCTCGTGGAGCGGCTGCGCGAGCGCGGCCACGGCGTCATCCTCATCAGCCACAACATGGCCGACGTGCGCGCCGTCGCCGACAAGGTCGCCGTGCTCCGGCTCGGCCGCAACAACGGCGTCTTCGACGTCGCGGACACCACCCACGAAACGATCATCGCCGCCATCACCGGTGCCACGGACAACGCCGTGACCCGTCGGCAGGCCCGTACGGCCGCGAAGGAGGACGCCAAGTGAGCGACCTCGCCAAGACCCCGCAGTCCCCGGCGGACGCCGGTACCGCTCCGAAGACCCCGGCCCCGGCCGCCGCCGTCGAGGGCTCCGCCGCCCCCGTCCCGGCCGTCGACCCGCGCCTCCTCGTCCGCGAGGAGGGGCTCAAGGGCTACTGGACCGAGTTCACCCGCAAGATCCGCGGCGGCGAGCTCGGCTCCCTGCCGGTCGTCCTCGGCCTGATCGTCATCGCGGTCGTCTTCCAGCTCCAGAACAGCAACTTCCTGTCCGCGAGCTCGGTCGCCAACATCGCGGTGTACTCCTCCGGCCTCGGCATCATGGCCGTCGGCATCGTCTTCGTCCTCATCCTGGGCGAGATCGACCTGTCGATGGGCTCCGTCGCCGGAGTCGGCGCGGCCGTCTGGGCCGGACTCCAGGTGAGCAACGGCACCAACGAATGGCTCGCCATCGTCCTCGCCGTCCTCACCGGCACCGTCATCGGCGCCCTCCACGGCTTCTTCTTCGCCAAGATCGGCGTCCCCGCCTTCGTGGTGACCCTCGCCGGCTTCCTCGGCTGGATGGGCCTCCAGGAGTGGCTCATGGGCGGCGAGGGCTCCATCAACACGCCCTCCGGCAGCGTGGTGGAGAACCTCACCAACTACTTCTTCGCCGACAAGATCGCCGCCTACGGCCTCGCCGTCCTCGCGGTCGCCGTGTACCTGGCCTCCCTGCTCCGCGACAGCGGCCGCCGCAAGGCCGCCCAGCTCCCGGCCCGCCCGGTCACCGAGATCGCGCTGCGCACCGCCGTCGTCGCGGTCCTCGTCCTCGCCGTCGCCTACGTCATGAACGAGCCCGAGGGCGCCCGCGGCCTGCCGCTCGCCCTGGTCCTCTTCCTCGCCGTCCTGGTCGTCGCCGACTTCGTCGCCCGCCGCACCCTCTTCGGCCGCAAGGTCTTCGCCGTCGGCGGCAACGCCGAGGCCGCCCGCCGCGCCGGCATCAACGTCGACCTGGTCCGCATCAGCGTCTTCGCCATCGCCGGCACCCTGGCCGCGTTCGGCGGACTCTTCATCGCCAGCCTCTCCGGCGGCGCCACCAAGTCGCTCGGCGGCGGCAACACGCTGATGCTCGTCATCGCCGCGGCCGTCATCGGCGGCACCAGCCTCTTCGGCGGCCGGGGCAAGGTCTGGTCGGCGCTCCTGGGCATGATCGTGATCCAGTCGATCCAGCAGGGCCTGAACATGATCGGCATGTCCAACGCCATCCAGAACATGATCACCGGCGCGGTGCTCCTCGCCGCCGTCGTGATCGACTCGGTCTCCCGCCGCACGCAGAAGACCGCCGGGCGCGCCTGACGCCCGCGTAACGCTCGCCACACCGCCCGGCGCCGCGAAACCGGCGCCGGGCACCGGTGCGTCCGGAGCAGTGCACGCGCGCGTGCGGAGCCGTACGGATCAGGGGTACGGAGCCGTACGGATCACGCGTACGGAGCCGTACAGATCAGCGGTCCATCGGCCGTACGGGTGATGCCCCACCCCCGGCCCGATGCCCGCGATCCAGGACGGAACATTAGACTCGACCGAATCGGCAAGCTCGACCAGCACACGCAAGGAGGCACGGGTGGCCCTGCTGACCCGTATCAGGGGACCGCGCGACCTGGACCGGCTCTCCCCGGAACAGCTGGAGCAGCTGGCCGCGGAGATCCGGTCCTTCCTCGTCGACGCCGTCTCCAAGACCGGCGGACACCTCGGCCCCAACCTCGGCGTGGTCGAACTGACCATCGCCCTGCACCGCGTCTTCGAGTCCCCGAAGGACAAGGTCCTCTGGGACACCGGCCACCAGAGCTACGTCCACAAGCTGCTCACCGGCCGCCAGGACTTCTCCCGGCTGAAGATGAAGGGCGGCCTGTCCGGCTACCCCTCGCAGGCCGAGTCCGAGCACGACGTCATCGAGAACTCGCACGCCTCCACGGTGCTGGGCTGGGCCGACGGCCTCGCCAAGGCCAACGAGATCCTGCGCAAGGACGACCACGTCGTCGCCGTCATCGGTGACGGCGCCCTCACCGGCGGCATGGCCTGGGAGGCGCTCAACAACATCGCCGCCGCCAAGGACCGGCCGCTCGTCATCGTCGTCAACGACAACGAGCGCTCGTACGCCCCCACGATCGGCGGCCTCGCCAACCACCTGGCCACCCTGCGCACCACCGACGGCTACGAGCGGTTCCTCGCCCGCGGCAAGGACATCCTGGAGCGCACCCCCGTCGTCGGGAAACCGCTCTACGAGACCCTCCACGGCGCCAAGAAGGGCCTGAAGGACTTCATCGCCCCGCAGGGCATGTTCGAGGACCTCGGCCTGAAGTACGTCGGCCCCATCGACGGCCACGACCTCGAGGCCCTGGAGTCCGCCCTCACCCGCGCCAAGCGCTTCGGCGGCCCGGTCATCGTCCACTGCATCACGCAGAAGGGCCGCGGCTACGAGCCCGCCCTCGCCGACGAGGCCGACCGCTTCCACGCCGTCGGCAAGATCCACCCCGACACCGGGCTGCCCATCGCCTCCTCCGGCGCCGACTGGACCTCCGTCTTCGGCGAGGAGATGGTCGCGCTCGGCAAGGAGCGCGAGGACATCGTCGCCATCACGGCGGCCATGCTCCAGCCCGTCGGCCTCGACAAGTTCGCCAAGGTCTTCCCCGAGCGCGTCTTCGACGTCGGCATCGCCGAGCAGCACGCCGCGGTCTCCGCCGCGGGCCTCGCCACCGGCGGCCTGCACCCGGTCTTCGCCGTCTACGCCACCTTCCTCAACCGCGCCTTCGACCAGGTCCTCATGGACGTGGCCCTGCACAAGTGCGGCGTCACCTTCGTCCTGGACCGGGCCGGTGTCACCGGCACCGACGGCGCCTCCCACAACGGCATGTGGGACATGTCGATCCTCCAGGTCGTGCCCGGTCTGCGGCTCGCCGCCCCGCGCGACGCCGACCAGGTCCGCGCCCAGCTCCGCGAGGCCGTCGAGGTCACCGACGCCCCCACCGTGGTCCGCTTCTCCAAGGGCGCGGTCGGCCCCGCCGTCCCCGCCGTGGGACGCGTCGGCGGCATGGACGTGCTCCGCGAGCCCGGCACCGACCGGCCCGACGTGCTCCTGGTCTCCGTCGGCGCCCTCGCGCCGATGTGCCTGGAGATCGCCGGCCTGCTCGACCGGCAGGGCATCTCCACCACGGTGGTCGACCCCCGCTGGGTCAAGCCCGTCGACGAGGCCCTCGCCCCGCTCGCCGAGCGCCACCGCGTCGTCGTCACCGTCGAGGACAACAGCCGTGTCGGCGGTGTCGGCTCGGCCGTCGCCCAGGCGCTGCGCGACGCCGGCGTGGACGTACCGCTGCGTGACTTCGGCATCCCGCCGCGCTTCCTCGACCACGCCTCCCGCGCCGAGGTCCTGGCCGAGATCGGCCTGACCGCCCCGGACATCGCGCGCCAGGTCACCGGCCTGGTCTCCCGCCTCGACGGCCGGTTCGAGGAGAGCAGCCAGGCGGTGGAGCCCGCCCGCGACTGACGGCCCCCGTCACCCGGCGTCACCATTGGGCCGGTCGGATCACCCTTACAGGTGCCGACCGGCCCTTCCGCGTGCATCCTGACCTGAGAGCGGGCAGCCCCATGGCAGGGAGGTACGACGGTGAGTACGGACCAACGGCCACGCGCCAACTCCGGCATGTTCCGGACCAAGACGGTCGAGCAGTCGATCCGCGACACGGAGGAACCGGAGCACGCGCTCCGGAAATCCCTCTCGGCCTGGGACCTCACGGTCTTCGGCGTCGGCGTCATCATCGGCACCGGCATCTTCGTCCTGACCGGCAAGGTCGCCAAGGAGAACGCGGGCCCGGCCACGGCGCTCGCCTTCGTCGCCGCCGGCATCGTCTGCGCCCTCGCCGCCCTCTGCTACGCCGAGTTCGCCTCGACGGTGCCGGTGGCGGGATCGGCGTACACCTTCGCGTACGCCTCCATCGGCGAGCTGCCCGCCTGGATCATCGGCTGGGACCTCGTCCTGGAGTTCGCCCTCGGTACGGCGGTGGTCGCCGTCGGCTGGTCGGGGTACGTCCGCTCGCTGATGGACAACGTCGGCTGGCATCTGCCGGCCGCCCTTGAAGGCCCCGACGCGCCCGGCGGCACCTTCGACATCCTGGCCTTCCTCCTCGTCCTGGTCCTCACCGTCATCCTCGTCCTCGGAATGAAGCTCTCCGCCCGCATCACCGCCCTCGTCGTCGCCATCAAGGTGACCGTGGTGATGATCGTGATCGTCGCCGGCCTGTTCTTCGTCGTCGGCGACAACTACAAGCCCTTCATCCCGCCCGCCGTCACCCCCGAGGGCGGCGGCTCCAACTGGGACTCGCCGCTGGTCCAGCTCCTGTTCGGCTACGAGCCGACCAACTTCGGCGTCATGGGCATCTTCACCGCCGCCTCCGTCGTCTTCTTCGCCTTCATCGGCTTCGACGTCGTGGCCACCGCGGCCGAGGAGACCAAGCTGCCGCAGCGCGACATGCCCCGCGGCATCCTCGGCTCCCTCCTCATCTGCACCGTGCTCTACGTGGCCGTCGCCCTCGTCGTCACCGGTATGCAGCACTACACCGAGCTCTCCGTCAGCGCCCCCCTCGCCGACGCCTTCAAGGCCGCCGGACACCCCTTCTACGCGGGCGTGATCAGTTTCGGTGCCGCCGTCGGCCTCACCACGGTCTGTCTGATCCTCCTGCTCGGCCAGACCCGGGTCTTCTTCGCCATGAGCCGCGACGGACTGCTGCCCCGGTTCTTCTCGGTGACCCACCCCAAGTACCGCACGCCCTACCGGCCGACGGTCCTCCTCGGCGTGCTCATCGCGATCGTCGCGGGCTTCACCAGCATCAACGAGCTGGCGACGCTGGTGAACATCGGCACCCTCTTCGCCTTCGTCGTGGTCGCCGCCGGCGTCATCGTCATGCGCCGCACCCGCCCCGACCTGCCCCGCGCCTTCCGCACCCCGTGGGTCCCGGTCCTGCCGGTCCTCTCCATCGCCGCCTCGCTGTGGCTGATGCTGAACCTGCCCGGCGAGACCTGGTTCCGGTTCGCGGTCTGGATGGCGATCGGCATCGTCGTGTACTTCCTGTACGGACGCGGCCACAGCCGGCTCGGCCGGGAGGGCCGGGACGCCACCTACTGAGCCCCCGCCGCGGGCGTCCCGCGAGGGCGCCCGCTGCGGCCGCGGACGGGACTGCGGGCGGCGGAGGGACGGGTTCACCCGGGCCGATAGGGTCGGCTCGTACCCGACCTCAACGTTGACCGGAGTGCTGCAGCCCCCATGGCGAATCGATCCGAGGCCCCCACAGCCCGCCCCACCGGTTCCCCCGCCGCCCCCAGACTCCACGGCGCCTGGCTGGCCCGTGGCAAGGAGGGGAGATTCAGCGCCTACCTGCCCAGGAACGGCGAGGTGGTCCGCTGGACCGAGGGGGCCGACGGCCGCTGGACCGGTCCCGTCTCGCTCGGCGGCGGCGGGGAGCTCCTCCCCGCCCTCTCGGTCGGCCAGGGCGCCGACGGCTACGTCCACCTCGTCGCCCTGCGGCCGGCCGTCGGCGGCGAGCCGGACCACGTCGAACTGGTGCACACCACCCAGTACCAGACGGGCCGCCCCGCCCTGGAGTGGCGCTCCCTCGCCCACCCCAACGGGCCCTCCTACACCTGGACCGGGACCCCGGCCGTCACCGTCGACGGCATCGGCCGCACCTACGTCTTCTCCCGCAACGGCGGCGGCGGCGTCAGCGTCCGCGCCCAGAAGGACGCCGGCGGCTGGCACCCCTGGTGGGACCTGCTGGGGTCCAAAACCGACCCCTCGCCCGTCGCGGTCACCAACGGCTCCGGCTTCGTCGAGCTGTACAGCTCTCACGCCAAGGGCCTCGTCCGCTACCAGCAGCGCGAGTCCGGCGGGAAGCCGGTCCGCGAGGAGCTCCTGCCCGCCTCCGTGACCATGGGCACCCTCACCGCCGTCACCGGCCCCTCCGGACACACCACGGCCTTCTACGCCGACCAGGAGGGCTGGGTGTGCGCCTGGTCCCCGGACCGCTCCCTCGCCCCCACCCGCCTCGTCGAGGCCGCCGGGCCGGGACCCCTCACCGCCACCCGCTGCGTCGTCGACGGCGCCGACCGCACCGTCCTCGCGCAGCGGGCCGAGGACGGCCGCCTCGCCCTGTGCGCCCACCCCAGCGAGCAGGAGGAGGCGGGCACCGCCTGGACGCACACCGGCACGCCGTACCGCGAGCTGTCCACCGCCCTGCGCGCCGGGCCCGACGGCCGCCTCGTCGCGCTGGCCCTGGCCGACGGCACCTCGCTGCTCACCGCCCGCGTCCGCCCCGGAGGGGACGCGCTCGCCCTGGAGCCCTGGCACACCCTCGACTGATCCGCCGCGTCGAGCCCGTGCACGCGGAACGGCCCCGGCACCTTTCCAGGTGCCGGGGCCGTTCCCGTACGACGTGAGTCCTGCCGTTACGCCGGGACGCTCGCCACGCCCGGGGCCAGGAACCGCTTGCCGTTGACGCGCTCGGAGACGCCCTCACGGTCCAGGTACGGCGTGATGCCGCCCAGGTGGAAGGGCCAGCCCGCGCCGGTGATCAGGCAGAGGTCGATGTCCTGCGCCTCGGCGACGACACCCTCCTCCAGCATGAGGCCGATCTCCTGCGCCACCGCGTCCAGGACGCGGTCCCGGACCTGCTCCTCGGTCAGGACGGTGTCGCCCTGCTTGAGGAGCGCGGCGACCTCGGGGTCGAGCTCCGGCTTGAAGCCGTTCTCCGGCTTGTAGACGTAGAAGCCGCGCTTGCCGGCCTCGACGACCGCCTTCAGGTTCGGAGAGACCTTGAAGCGCTCCGGGAAGGCGCGGTTCAGCGTCTCCGAGACGTGCAGACCGATCGCCGGGCCGACCAGCTCCAGGAGGACCAGCGGGGACATCGGCAGGCCGAGCGGCTCGACGCCCTTCTCCGCCACCTCGACGGGCGTGCCCTCGTCGATGACGTTCTGGATCTCGCCCATGAAGCGGGTCAGGATGCGGTTCACGACGAACGCCGGGGCGTCCTTCGTCAGGACCGCGGTCTTCTTCAGCTTCTTCGCGACACCGAACGCGGTGGCCAGGGAGGCGTCGTCGGTCTTCTCACCGCGGACGATCTCCAGGAGCGGCAGGACCGCGACCGGGTTGAAGAAGTGGAAGCCGACCACGCGCTCCGGGTGCTGGAGCTTGGAGGCCATCTCGGAGACCGACAGCGAGGAGGTGTTGGTGGCGAGGATCGCGTGCGCCGGGGCGACCGCCTCGACCTCCGCGAACACCTTCTGCTTGACGGACATCTCCTCGAACACGGCCTCGATGACGAAGTCCGCGTCCGCGAAGCCCTCGGCCTTGTCGAGGACACCGGAGACCAGGCCCTTGAGACGGTTGGCCTTGTCCTGGTTGATGCGGCCCTTGCCGAGCAGCTTGTCGATCTCGGCGTGGACGTAGCCCACGCCCTTGTCGATCCGCTCCTGGTCGATGTCGGTCAGCACGACCGGCACCTCCAGGCGGCGCAGGAACAGCAGGGCCAGCTGCGAGGCCATCAGACCGGCGCCGACGACGCCGACCTTGGTGACGGGGCGGGCCAGCGACTTGTCCGGGGCACCGGCGGGGCGCTTGGCGCGCTTCTGCACCAGGTTGAAGGCGTAGATGCCGGAGCGCAGCTCGCCGCCCATGATCAGGTCCGCGAGGGCCTGGTCCTCGGCGTCGAAGCCCTTCTGCAGGTCGCCGTCCTTGGACGCCTCGATGATGTCCAGGGCGCGGTACGCGGCCGGGGCGGCCCCGTGCACCTTGGAGTCGGCGAAGGCACGGCCCTTGGCGACGGCCTGGTCCCAGGCCTCGCCGCGGTCCACCTCGGGACGCTCGACGGTCACGGTGCCGTTCAGGACGCCCGCGGTCCAGATCAGCGACTGCTCCAGGAAGTCGGCGCCCTCGAAGATCGCGTCGGCGATGCCGAGCTCGAAGACCTGCTTGCCCTTGAGCTGGCGGTTCTGGTTGAGCGAGTTCTCGATGATGACCGAGACGGCCTTCTCGGCGCCGATCAGGTTCGGCAGGATCGTGCAGCCGCCCCAGCCGGGCACCAGGCCGAGGAAGACCTCGGGCAGCGAGAAGGCCGGCAGGGCCTTCGACACCGTGCGGTAGGCGCAGTGCAGACCGACCTCGACGCCGCCGCCCATGGCCGCGCCGTTGTAGTACGCGAAGGTCGGCACGGCGAGCGCGGACAGCCGCTTGAAGACGTCGTGGCCGCCCTTGCCGATGGCCAGGGCCTCCTCGTGCTTCTTCAGCAGCTCGACGCCCTTGAGGTCGGCGCCGACGGCGAAGATGAACGGCTTGCCGGTGATGCCGACGCCGACGATCTCGCCGTTCGCGGCCTCCGCCTCGACCTGGTCGATCGCCGTGTTCAGGTTGGCGAGGGACTGCGGTCCGAAGGTGGTCGGCTTGGTGTGGTCGAAGCCGTTGTCCAGCGTGATCAGCGCGAACCGGCCCGCACCCGCGGGCAGCTCGAAGTGACGTACGTGGGCGCTGGTGACGACCTCGTCCGGGAACAGCTCGGCCGCACCCTTCAGAAGCTCGGCGGTGTTGCTCACTTGCCCTCCCAGTGGGGGTTCTCCCAGATGACCGTCGCGCCCATGCCGAAGCCGACGCACATGGTGGTGAGGCCGTAACGGACCTGCGGCTGCTCCTCGAACTGGCGGGCCAGCTGCGTCATCAGACGGACGCCGGAGGAGGCGAGCGGGTGGCCGAAGGCGATGGCGCCGCCGTACTGGTTGACGCGCGCGTCGTCGTCGGCGATGCCGTAGTGGTCGAGGAAGGCGAGGACCTGGACGGCGAACGCCTCGTTGATCTCGAACAGGTTGATGTCGTCGATCGTCAGGCCCGCCTTGGCGAGGGCCTTCTCGGTCGCCGGGATCGGGCCGTAGCCCATGACCTCGGGCTCCACGCCGGCGAAGGCGTAGGAGACCAGGCGCATCTTGACCGGGAGGTTGTTCTCCCGGGCGAAGTCCTCGGAGGCGATGATCGAGGCGGTGGCGCCGTCGTTCAGGCCGGCCGCGTTGCCCGCGGTCACGTTGCCGTGGACGCGGAACGGCGTCTTCAGGTTGGCCAGCGACTCCAGGGTGGTGCCCGGGCGCATCGGCTCGTCGGCGGTGACCAGGCCCCAGCCGGTCTCGCCGGCCTCGGGGGAGGTGCGGCGGACGGAGATCGGGACCAGGTCCTGCTGGATCTTGCCGTCGGCGTACGCCTTGGCGGCCTTCTCCTGCGAGCGCACGGCGTACTCGTCGGCGCGGCGCTTGGTGATGTGCGGGTAGCGGTCGTGCAGGTTCTCGGCGGTCATGCCCATGAAGAGGGCCGACTCGTCGACGAGCTTCTCCGACACGAAGCGCGGGTTCGGGTCCACGCCCTCGCCCATGGGGTGGCGGCCCATGTGCTCGACACCACCGGCGATGACGGCGTCGTACGCGCCGAAGGCGATCGAACCGGCCACCGAGGTGACGGCGGTCAGCGCGCCGGCGCACATACGGTCGATGGAGTAACCCGGCACCGACTGCGGCAGCCCGGCCAGGATGCCCGCCGTACGCCCGAGGGTCAGACCCTGGTCGCCGATCTGCGTGGTGGCCGCGATCGCGACCTCGTCGATCTTCGCGGGGTCCAGGCCCGGGTTGCGGCGCAGCAGCTCCCGGATGGCCTTCACGACGAGATCGTCGGCGCGGGTCTCGTGGTAGATGCCCTTCGGGCCCGCCTTGCCGAACGGGGTGCGGACGCCGTCGACGAAGACGACGTCCCTGACGGTACGAGGCACGATGGCTCTCCTCCAGGGTGCGGGATGGCACTGCTGCGGCGCACGGCTAAGCGCGCGCTTGCTTCCCCCATGCTACTTGTGGGTAACCAGGCTGCCCACCCCCTGAGGGGCAAGCGGTGAAGGTCACATCCGCGGACCGCGCCGACCGCCGCCGCCTTTCCGGCCACCTTTGTCTCATGGACGGCGCGCGCGGGCGCGGCCCTCCTCACTAGTGTCCTCGCGGAGCGCGCGGAGGGGGAGGACATGTCCGACGAGGTGACGAAGTGGCTGGCCCGCACGGCCCTGCCGCTGGCCGGCCTGTCCGCCGGCGGCCCGGTGGACGACCTCCGGCCGCTGGGCGAGGTGCTGGACGGCGTGCGGATCATGGGGCTTGGTGAGGCCACCCACGGCACCGCCGAGTTCTTCCGGCTCAAACACCGCCTGCTGGAGTACCTCGTCACCGAGCACGGCTTCACCGTCCTCGCCATGGAGGCGAGCGCCTCGGCGGCCCCCGCCGTCGACGCCTACGTCCGCCACGGCGTGGGCGACGCCGCCGAAGCCCTCGCCGGACTCGGCTTCTGGACCTGGCGGACCCGCGAGATGCTCGCGGTGCTCACCTGGATGCGCACCTACAACCAGGGCCGTCCGGACGCCGCGAAGGTACGGTTCGCCGGCATCGACCCGCAGAAGTGCGGCCCCTCCCTGACCGCACTCGACGCCTTCCTCCGCAGGACCGCGCCCGACCGCGCGGCCGGGCTCCTCGCCCCGCTCCGCGTCCTCGCCGACGCCGCCCCCGGCTCACGCCCCGACCCCGAGCGGCGCCTGGTGCACGAGGCCGGGGAGCTGCTGGAGTTCCTGCGCGGCACGGCCCCCGAGGCGGCCGACGCGCACGGGCACGCCCGCCTCCTGGTGCGGGCCGCCGACCTGGTGACCAGGCCCGGGCGGCACGAGGACCCGGAGGAGACCGTCTTCGCCGCCCGCGACCGGTACATGGCCGAGGCCGTCGGGGACCTCCTGGACGACCCGGCCGCCAGGGTCGCCCTCTGGGCCCACAACGGGCACCTCGCCAAGGGCCGCTACGGCGGCGCCGTGCCGGCCATGGGCCACCACCTTCAGGCCCGCCACGGCGACGCCTACTACGCGCTCGGCCTGCTGTTCGGCGGCGGCGCCTTCCGGGCCCGCCGCCTGCGGCGGCTGCCGTGGTCCCGGCGCCGCGCGGGCGCCGCCGTGGCCCACCGGATCGGTCCCGCCCGCCCCGGCACCCTGGAGGCACGGCTCGCCGAGGCCGTCCCCGGCGACCACCTCCTGGACCTGAGGGGCGCGGCCGGCGCCCCTCGGACGGTGCGGGAGTGGCTGAAGGGCCCGCACCCCGCGCGGAGCTTCGGCGCGATGGTGCCCCGCTGGACCTACCGGCTGCACCTGAGTCCGCTCTCCCCGGCCGGGGAGTACGACGGCTTGGGCTACGTCGCCGTCTCGACCTGCTCCAGGCCGCTCCCGGAAGCCTGAACCGGTTCCCGGCGGGCCGGCGACGCGGGAGCGGCGCCGGAGCCCCGGCCCGGCAGGGCCCGACATGCGCGAAGGTCCCCCCGGGCCGGCTGGGGGGACCTTCGCGGACCGCTCGTCTCAGGCGGTGGCGGCGAGGGCCGTCACCAGGAGCGGGGCGACCAGGCCGACCTGCCAGGGACGCGCGCCGTGCCCGGTCAGGGCGGCGGCCACCGTCTCCTCCGTGGCGGGCGCCGGGGGCTCCCAGCAGACCCGCCGCACGGTGTCGGGGGTGATCAGGTTCTCCTGCGGCAGGTTCAGCTCCTCCGCCAGCGCCGACACCGCGGCCCGCGCCGCCGAGAGCCGCGCGGCCGCCACCGGGTCCTTGTCCGCCCAGGCGCGCGGCGGGGGCGGCCCGGCGACCTGTTGGCCCGGCTGGGGCAGCTCGTTCTCGGGGAGCGCCCTGGCCCGGTCCACCGCGGCCTGCCACTGCTCCAGCTGGCGCCGGCCCATCCGGTGGCCGAAGCCCGGCAGCGCGGAGAGCGCGGCCACGTTCGCGGGGAGGGCCAGGGCCGCCTCAACGATCGCCGCGTCGCTCAGCACCTTGCCGGGGGAGACGTCACGCCGCTGGGCGATCCGGTCGCGGGCCGTCCACAGCTCCCGTACGACCGCCATCTGACGGCGACGGCGGACCTTGTGCATGCCGGAGGTGCGGCGCCAGGGGTCCTTGCGGGGCGGGGCGGGCGGGGCCGAGGCGATGGCGTCGAACTCCTGGCGGGCCCACTCCAGCTTGCCCTGCCGGTCCAGCTCCTTCTCCAGGGCGTCGCGCAGGTCGACCAGGAGCTCCACGTCCAGCGCGGCGTACCGCAGCCACGGCTCGGGCAGCGGCCGGGTGGACCAGTCCACGGCGGAGTGGCCCTTCTCCAGGGCGTACCCGAGGACGGACTCGACCATCGCGCCGAGGCCGACCCGCGGGAAGCCCGCGAGCCGTCCGGCGAGCTCGGTGTCGAAGAGGGAGGTGGGAAGCATGCCTATGTCCCGCAGGCACGGGAGGTCCTGGGTGGCGGCGTGCAAGATCCATTCGGTCCCGGCGAGCGCCTCGCCGAGGCCGGAGAGGTCCGGGCAGCCGACCGGGTCGATCAGGGCGGTCCCGGCCCCCTCGCGGCGGAGCTGGACCAGATAGGCGCGCTGGCCGTAGCGGTAGCCGGAGGCGCGCTCGGCGTCCACGGCGACGGGACCGCTTCCGGCCGCGAAGGCGGCGATCACCTCGGCGAGGGCGTCCTCGCTCGCGACGACGGGCGGAACCCCCTCACGGGGCTCCAGCAACGGGATCGGAAGCCCATTCGCAGGGACATCGTCGTCCGGGGGGCCGCCCCCGGTGGTGCGCAGTGCTGTGTCTGCTGCGGTCTCTTGGGCGTCGGTCACCTGTCAAGGGTATCCGTCCACCGGCGGTCACCCCCCGAGGAACGGACGGAACGTTCCGTCGACAGGTGACCGCGGAGCGCCGGTGGTGCCTCAGTGGATGATTCCGGTGCGCAGGGCCACCGCGACCATGCCGGCGCGGTCGCCGGTGCCCAGCTTGCGGGCGATGCGGGCGAGGTGGCTCTTGACGGTGAGGGCCGAGAGGCCCATGGAGACGCCGATCGCCTTGTTGGACTGGCCCTCGGCCACCAGCCGCAGCACCTCGACCTCACGGCCGGAGAGCTCGCGGTAGCCGCCCGGGTGGCTCGGGGCACCCGGGGGGCGGCGGTGGCCGAGGCGGGCGGCGGCGGCGCCGATCGGCGCGGCACCCGGGCGTGTCGGGTGCCCGATGTTCGTACGGGTGCCGGTGACGACATAGCCCTTGACGCCGCCGGCGAGGGCGTTGCGCACCGCGCCGATGTCGTCGGCGGCCGAGAGGGCCAGGCCGTTGGGCCAGCCCGCCGCGCGGGTCTCGGACAGCAGGGTCAGGCCGCTGCCGTCGGGCAGGTGGACGTCGGCCACGCAGATGTCGCGCGGGTTGCCGACGCGGGGACGGGCCTCCGCGATGGACGACGCCTCGATCACGTCACGTACTCCGAGGGCCCACAGGTGGCGGGTGACGGTGGAGCGGACGCGCGGGTCGGCCACGACGACCATGGCCGTCGGCTTGTTCGGGCGGTAGGCGACCAGGCTTGCGGGCTGCTCGAGGAGAACGGACACCAGGCCTCCTGGGGGGAAGGTGCGGGGACGGAGCCGGCTCGGGGAAGAAGCCGGGGGCGAACCCGTGCTGTGAAGGGGTCACTGAATCCTTCGGCAGCAGGGCCGCCCGCCTTTAGGGAAAGATCACGATTTAGTGAGTAACAATTCGGGCAATTCGGACGCGTGAGCGAGCGTCGGCCGGAACGTCCCCGCCGCTCACCCCCACGGGGGACCCCGTCAAGCGCCCTGTGGCCCCCGCCGCTGGGGCAGCGACACGACCCCCGCCCCCGCCGTCGTCGAACCCGGCTCCGGCGCCACCGGCGGCAGCCCCGCGATCTGGCACAGCAGATCGCACCACGCCGCCAGATGCGCCCCCGTGTCCGGCGCCCCGCCCAACCCCTCGCGCGGCGTCCACGAGGCCCTGATCTCGATCTGGGTCGCCGGTCTGCGGTCCGCCAGGCCCCCGAAATAGTGGGAGCCCGCCATCGTGACGGTCCCGCTCGCCTCGCCGTACGCCAGCCCCCGCGCCTCCAGCGCGCCCGTCAGCCACGACCAGCACACCTCCGGCAGCAGCGGATCGGCCGCCATCTCCGGCTCCAGCTCCGCCCGCACCAGCGTCACCAGCCGGAACGTGCCCTTCCAGGCCTCGTGGCCGTCCGGATCGTGCAACAGGACGAGCCGCCCGTCCGCCAGATCCTCCTCGCCCTCCACCACCGCCGCCTCCACCGCGTAGGCGTACGGGGCGAGACGCTGCGGCGGCCGCGTCGGATCGACCTCCATCTCCGGCCGCAACCGCGCCGCACGCAAGCCCTCGACCGCCCGCCGGAACTCCGGCGGCGCCGCGTCCCCCTCCGTACCCCCCGCCGTGTCGCCCGCCCCTCGATTGCCCTCGGAATGATCGGAAAAATGTCCCTGAGCCGCAGCCATGCGGGGAAGAGTAGGCGGAACGGGCCCGCCGCGCAGGGAGGGACACCCGCCCCGCACGAGCGGCTTACCGCCACATGCGAAGATTTGGGCGTGAGTGCCATGGACAGCCCGACGGGCCAGCAGACGAAGCAGCAGTCGCGGACGTACGACTCCGCGTTCCTCAAGGCGTGCCGGCGCGAGCCCGTACCCCACACCCCCGTCTGGTTCATGCGGCAGGCCGGGCGCTCGCTCCCCGAGTACCTCAAGGTCCGCGAGGGCATCCCCATGCTCGAGTCGTGCATGCGGCCCGAGCTGGTCACCGAGATCACCCTCCAGCCCGTACGCCGCCACAAGGTCGACGCCGCCATCTTCTTCAGCGACATCGTCGTCCCCCTCAAGGCCATCGGCATCGACCTCGACATCAAGCCCGGCGTCGGCCCGGTCGTCGCCGAACCCATCCGCACCCGCGCCGACCTCGACCGCCTGCGCGACCTCACCCCCGAGGACGTCCACTACGTCACCGAGGCCATCGGCATGCTCACCGCCGAGCTGGGCGAGACCCCGCTCATCGGCTTCGCCGGCGCGCCCTTCACCCTCGCGAGCTACCTCGTCGAGGGCGGCCCGTCCCGCAGCCACGAGCACACCAAGGCGCTCATGTACGGCGACCCGCAGCTCTGGGCCGACCTCCTCGACCGCCTCGCCGACATCACCGCCGCCTTCCTCACCGTCCAGATCGAGGCCGGCGTCTCCGCCGTCCAGCTGTTCGACTCCTGGGTCGGCGCGCTCGCCCCGGCCGACTACCGCCGCTCCGTGATGCCCGCCTCCACCAAGGTCTTCGACGCCGTCGCCGGCCACGGCGTCCCCCGCATCCACTTCGGTGTCGGCACCGGCGAACTGCTCGGCCTCATGGGCGAGGCCGGCGCCGACGTCGTCGGCGTCGACTGGCGCGTCCCCCTCGACGAGGCCGCCCGCCGCGTCGGCCCCGGCAAGGCACTCCAGGGCAACCTCGACCCCGCCGTCCTCTTCGCCTCGCGCGAGGTCGTCGAGGCCAAGACCGACGAGGTCCTGGCCGCCGCCAAGGACCTGGAGGGGCACGTCTTCAACCTCGGCCACGGCGTGATGCCGGCCATGGACCCCGACGCCCTGACGCGCCTGGTCGAGTACGTGCACACGCGGACGGCCGTCTGACGCCCCCGCGCCCGTGACCACGGCGGGGCCGGAACCGTACGGAAGGTACGGGACCGGCCCCGCCGCCGTCGTCAGGGACGGTACGAGGAGAACGGACCGGCCCCCGGGCCCGTCACCCGGCGGCCCGGACCGCCGCCACCGCCTTCCGCGCCGCCACGAGCACCGGGTCCCACACCGGCGAGAACGGCGGCGCGTACCCCAGGTCCAGCGCCGCCACCTCCTCCACCGACATCCGCGCCGACAGCGCCACCGCCGCCACGTCCACCCGCTTCGCCGCACCCTCCCGGCCCACGATCTGCACCCCCAGGAGACGGCCCGTCCGCCGCTCTGCCAGCATCTTCACCGTCATCGGCGCCGCCCCCGGGTAGTACCCCGCCCGGCTGGTCGACTCCACCGTCACCGACACGAACCGCAGCCCCACCTCCCGGGCGTCCCTCTCCCGCAGACCCGTCCGCGCGATCTCCAGATCGCACACCTTCGACACCGCCGTCCCCACCACCCCCGGGAACGTCGCGTAGTCCCCGCCCACGTTCGAGCCGATCACCTGCCCCTGCTTGTTCGCGTGCGTCCCCAGCGGCACGTACCGCTCCCGGCCCGACACCAGGTCCAGCACCTCCACACAGTCACCGCCCGCCCAGACGTTCTCCTGGCCCCGCACCCGCATCGCCAGATCCGTCAGCAACCCCCCGTACGACCCCAGCGGCAGCCCCGCCGCCTCCGCCAGCGAGGTCTCCGGCACCACCCCCACCCCCAGCACCACCACATCCGCCGGATACTCCGCCGTGTCCGTCGCCACCGCCCGCACCCGGCCGTCCCCGTCCGCCACGAACCCCGTCACCTCGGCCGACCCCACCGTGCGGATCCCCAGCCCGTCCATCGCCCGGTGCACCAGCCGCCCCATCTCCGGATCCAGCGTCGACATCGGCTGCTCGCTCCGGTTCACCACCGTCACCTCGAAGCCCCGCTTCAGCAGCGCCTCCGCCATCTCCACCCCGATGTACCCGGCCCCCACCACGACCGCCCGGCGCCCCCGCGCCCCCGACAGCCCGTCCAGCAACGCCTGCCCGTCCTCCAGCGTCTGCACCCCGAAGACCCCTTGCGCGTCCACCCCCGGCACCGGCGGACGCAACGGCCGCGCGCCCGTCGCGATCACCAGCCGGTCGAACCCCGTCCAGCCCTCCGCACCCGACTCCACCTCCCGCCACCGGACCCGCTGCCCCGGCACATCGATCTCCGTCACCTCCGTCCGCATCCGCAGATCGATGTCCCGCGCCCGGTGCTCCTCCGGCGCCCGCGCGATCAACTCCTCCCGCGCCGGCACGTCCCCACTCACCCAGTACGGAATCCCGCACGCCGAGTACGAGGAGAAACGCCCCCGCTCGAACGCCACGATCTCCAACTCCCCGGCCCGCCTCAGCCTGCGCGCCTGCGAAGCGGCCGACATCCCCGCCGCGTCCCCACCGATGACCACCAGTCGTTCCGTCATGGGGCCTATTTTCAAGGGCTCGGGGAGGGGCATCGGCGTGGGGAGGCGGTTTGAGAGAGTGGGGGCATGAACGCGGACACCACGGGACCCCACGTCGTCGTCGCGGGCGGCGGCATCGCCGGGCTCGCCGCCGCGCACCGGCTGCTCGCCGGGGGCGCGCGCGTCACCCTCCTGGAAGGCGGCGACCGGCTCGGCGGGAAGCTGCTCGCCGGAGAGATCGCCGGCGCCCCCGTGGATCTCGGAGCCGAGTCGCTGCTCGCCCGCCGCCCCGAGGCCCTCGCCCTCGCCCGCGACGTCGGGCTCGGCGAGCGGCTCCAGGCCCCGGCCACCACCACCGCCTCCGTCTGGTCCCGGGGCCGGCTCGTGCCCATGCCCAAGGGACACGTCATGGGCGTCCCCGGCGACGCCCGCGCCGTCGAAGGCCTCCTGTCCGAGGACGGCGTGCGCCGGATCGGACAGGACGGCGACCTGCCCCCCACCGAGATCGGCGACGACACCGCCATCGGCGCGTACGTCGCCGCCCGCATGGGCCACGAGGTCGTCGACCGGCTCGTCGAACCCCTCCTCGGCGGCGTCTACGCCGGCGACGCCTACCGCATCTCCATGAAGGCCGCCGTCCCCGCCCTCTTCGACGCCGCCCGCCGCCACCCCACCCTCACCGAAGCCGTCCGCGCCGTCCAGCGGGCCGGCGCCGCCGTCCCCGCCGACGCGGCCGGCGCCGCCACTGGCCTCGGCGGCTCCGTCTTCGCCGGCCTCGACGGCGGCATCGGCACCCTGCCCGCCGCCGTCGCCGCCGCCGTCCGCGCCGGCGGCGGCGAGATCCACACCGGCACGCCCGTCACCGCCCTGCGCCGCACCGGCGCCACCGGCTGGCAGGTCGTCACCCCCGGCCGCGTCCTCACCGCCGACGCCGTCGTCCTCGCCACCCCCGCCGGCCCCGCCGCCACCCTCCTCGCCGACCACGCCCCGGCGGCCGCCGCCGAACTCGCCGCCGTCGAGTACGCCTCCATGGCCCTGGTCACCCTCGCCTTCCGACGCGCCGACATGCCCGCCCTCACCGGTTCCGGCTTCCTCGTGCCGCCCGTCGACGGGCACACCATCAAGGCCTCGACCTTCTCCAGCCGCAAATGGCGCTGGATCACCGACCGGGCCCCCGACCTCTTCGTGCTCCGTACCTCCGTCGGGCGCCACGGCGAGGACGAACACCTCCACCGGGACGACACCGACCTCGTCGCCGCCTCCCTCAAGGACCTCGCCGCCGCCACCGGTCTCACCGCCCGGCCCGTCGCCACCACCGTCACCCGCTGGACCGGCGGCCTGCCCCAGTACCCCGTCGGCCACCTCGCCCGCGTCGCCCGCGTCCGCGAGACCGTCGCCGCCCTCCCCGGACTGCGGCTCACGGGCGCCGCGTACGACGGCGTCGGCATCCCCGCCTGCATCGCCTCCGCCCACCGCGCGGCCGACGAGATCATCGCCACGCGGCAAACCCCCCACCCCGGTGCGGGGCACTCCTCGTGACGGGCGAGAATAGGCGTATGAGTGCGCCCGAAAAGATCCCGAACGCCGGTAAGAAGGCGAAGGACCTCAACGAGGTCATCCGCTACACCCTGTGGTCCGTGTTCAAGCTGCGCGACGTCCTGCCCGCCGACCGCGCCGGCTACGCCGACGAGGTCCAGGAGCTGTTCGACCAGCTCGCCGCCAAGGACATCACCGTCCGCGGCACGTACGACCTCTCCGGTCTCCGCGCCGACGCCGACGTCATGATCTGGTGGCACGCCGAGACGAGCGACGAGCTCCAGGAGGCGTACAACCTCTTCCGCCGCACCAAGCTCGGCCGCGCCCTGGAGCCGGTCTGGTCCAACATGGCGCTGCACCGCCCCGCCGAGTTCAACAAGTCGCACATCCCGGCCTTCCTCGCCGACGAGACCCCCCGCGACTACGTCTCGGTCTACCCCTTCGTCCGCTCCTACGACTGGTACCTGCTGCCGGACGAGGACCGTCGCCGCATGCTGGCCGACCACGGCAAGATGGCCCGCGGCTACCCCGACGTCCGCGCCAACACCGTCGCCTCCTTCTCGCTGGGCGACTACGAGTGGCTCCTCGCCTTCGAGGCCGACGAACTGCACCGCATCGTCGACCTCATGCGTCACCTGCGCGGCTCCGAGGCCCGCATGCACGTCCGCGAGGAGGTCCCGTTCTACACCGGCCGCCGCAAGAGCGTCGGCGACCTCGTGGCGGGCCTGGCCTGACGGCCGTACGAACCTGGTGGCGGCCCGGCCCCCGGCCGGACCCCCACCCCTCGACCCGGAAGATCAGACGGCAGGCGTGACCGTTGCCCGCCGCTCCAGCGACACCGGGTCCGGCACCGGGTGCGGCGCGCGTCCCACGCGCGCCGCACCGGCGTCTTACCCCCGCCGCCCCCGCCCCCCCCCCCCCCGCGAACCCCCGGGGGGGCCGCACCCCCGGGGGACCCCCCCCCCCCCCCCC